>CAMESA010000022.1 GCA_945935945.1 uncultured Mollicutes bacterium
TCCTCACAAAACGTTATTTGATTATAAACAAAATCATTTTAAAAATCATTAAAAAGTATATACAAATATACATTAATGTATATTTTCTTGTATATTTGTGTTCTTAATCACATTAAAAATAGCAATATTTGAGAAAAACGAGATAAAAAATGTAATAAAAATCAAAACAATTAGCATTAAAGGTGAGAAAATATTGATCTTACTGGCCCCTACAATATTCCCTAATGCGCTTCCTAAAGTGAAGTTTAAAATTATTAATGTCGTTATACTCAAAATCAATGATATAATTGAGTGGACCAAATTATCCATGAAAAATAATTTACTTATTTCGGAGTTACGATAACCCAAAACAACAAATAAAGAAATTTCTCTTTTTTGTTCTTTTGCATTCACTAATGTAATAATCAAACTTAAAAGAAGACAAGAAATAAGAGATACAACACTAAAAATAACTAATAAAATCTTTAAGAAACTTGTCGATTCATTGATTGATTTTGATATTTCCACAAGAGGATTTTTAAATTCATAATCTGCAAAAAGACTATTCAATTTTTTAAGTTCATCTTCTTCCACTGAATGATCCATTTCAAATACAATTGAATTTGGAATTAAATTAAAACAAGACAACTTAAATATATCTCTAAAAAGTGAAATTGAATAATTTTTATCATGATAAATACTAACCGAGTTATCCTCTTCAATAATATTGTTAATTTTCAATTTTACAGTTTTAAAATGGTTCAAAATCTTGCCATCATTTTCAACACTTTCGTCCATTAATGTGATGTACAAATATTCATTTAAAAGGAATTGTTTTTTCAAAATCCTTGCAAAACCCCCACTAATTATTATTTCATCAATTTTTAAATCGCTTTTTGTAACCTTAATTTTCACATTATCTGATGCATTATTAAAGGCGTATGCGTTAACAACTCCTTCAGGAACTTTTATATTATAAAAATCACTTTCTTCAACAAGTGAATGAGCATCAATCACTTCATCAATCTTGCTTTGTGACACACTAAAAAATGTTGGTCTAGCAAAGCCAGTAAAAATACTACTTCCATTATTAAAATAACCACCATTCGAGGAAAAATAATAATCATTGTATTTGAAATTTAACTCTTCTAAGTTATCAAGAATTGAGCAGTCAATTGAATCTGAAAATGTTTCAAAAACAAACAAAATATTTGACTCAGATTTTTCATTTCCATTAGAAAGAGGACTATAAAGTGATGAGTCATTTTCAAATAAGATATCTTTGTACTTACGATCAAGAAAAATCTTGTTAAGAAAAATGCTTTGATGTTTATTTGTATGAACAAACATCAGTCTTTTAAAAGTCCGAGGCAAATTATCTGCTTTCTTAAAGTTTGTTGAAGATGGAAAGCGCATTTTTTCTTCGAATAGTTCTTCATTAAACAATTGATTTGTATGATAAACCCTATTTTTTGTATCCAAGATTACTCCTTTTACCTTGAAAAGTTGTTCATCAGAATATTGCCAATTATAATTTGCTAACTCTAAAGAAACAAATAAGTCATTATTGCTTATAAAGCTGCCTAAAGAATTAAAATCGCGAATTATTTGTAAAGATTTACATAAATCCTTCATTTGATCATACGAAATAGATATAACAATCTCGTCGTCATGTAATTCATTTTCAATATGTGGATAAGTTTGTAGCTCTTTAATTGATTCTATATAAATAAACTCATTAAAAGATCTAGCATTAAAACCAGTAATTTTTTCTTTAAATGCACCATTTACTTGATATAACTCGTTTGAGTCTGGAAAACCATTCTCAAAATCATAAAAATATCTGACTCCATAATAATCAAGATCATCTTTATAATCATTTAATAAAGAAAAAACTTTGTTTTTATTTACAGTATAAAAATCCAAAATTCCATTTGAAGAATTCTTCTTTGTTAAAACAATAGAATTTTCACTTAAAATTGATGAAAAAGCACTTGAAATTGAATTATTCAGTGTCGTTGTTAACGTAATGGCTAAAGCAGATGTAACTAAGCATAGCGAAAACATTGCATTACGAAAAAAATATCGAAATTTTCTTTGAGAAAACTTTGATTTTATATGTGAAAACATTGTTTTAAATGAAAATTTTGCATCTTTTTTCTTATTTTTTATGCACATTATGTTTAATTCACTATCAACAACTTTTGCTTCATCATTAAATTTATGGAAAAATTTTCCCTTTTTTAAAGTTATGATTTCATCTGCATACACTTTAGAGCTTTCGATGTCATGTGAAACACAAATAACTAATGTAGATTTTGATAGAATCTTGAGCATTCTAAAAACAATTTTTGAATTAACTGAATCTAATGAACCAGTTGGTTCGTCGCAAAACAAAATTTTTGGCGAATGAATAATTGCGCGAGCAATCGCAACTCTTTGCTTTTCACCACCGCTAATATTTTTAACAAAGGAATTTTTAATTTCTTTTAAATCTAATAGATTAATGATCTCCTCTATTCTTTTATTTTTATATTCATCATCAAGCGAACAAAGTGAATCCAAATTCATTCTGATATTATTCAAAACTGTATCATCTTCAAGCAAATTAAAACTTTGAAAAACAAATCCGAATTCGTGTAATCTTAAGTCTCTAGATTCTTTATCACTTAACTTTCTCAAATTTTTCGCTTCAAAAAATATGTCTCCCTCATATGAGGAATCCAAGGTGGAGAGCATGTTTAAAAGCGTAGATTTCCCACACCCACTATCACCAACAACAATATAAAAACCATGATCGTTAAACTTATAGGAAATATCATCAAGTATCACTCTTTCACCAAAATTCTTTTTTACATTACAAACTTCAAGTCTCATTCTTCTTTCAACTCCTCATAAACATCCCTGATTTTTTTAAATTTAAGTGGGAAATAATTAACAACAAACGATAAAAGAAAATATGTACAACCTAAAATTATCGAGATACAAATATCGATTGAGATAATATTCTTACTTACTAAAAAAGAAGATAATAATTGGTTAATAAAAAAGGAAGAAATTAAGGAAAGCAAAATACCAAAACAAACACCAACTAATTGATAGATCATTTGTTCACCTAGATAAATAGAAATTACGTCATCTTCAGAAGCGCCAAGAACTGTCAAAATTGCAGATTCTTTTCTATTATCAAGAGAACTTGAATAACCTAAAAATGCACTAATAAAGAAGCTTGTAATTAGCGAAATAACTATAAAAATGTTGAGTCCAATAAATATGGAATCAGTTAATTCTATAAATGAATTTGTAAATAAAAATCCATCATTTTGAATATTTAAGTTTAGTTCTGCGGGCTTTTTTAGAATTTTTTCATAAATTTTCTTATTTGTATGTTCTGATAGGCTAAACACATAAAATGCGTAGTTCGATAGTTCTGAATCGCTTTTTGAGTTTTCAACTAAATCAAAAAATGTTACTTCTTTTGAAGCAAGTTTGCTTGTATTTTCTGCTAAAAGAGATTTTAAAATCTTTTCAATATATAAAGGATTATAGTACAAACATGGAGAGTTGAGATAACCAAATTCTTGCTTACTACCTTTATAAATAAAATTAAAATCGACGTTAAGTTCCTCGTGAATATTATCGTTTATTTCATCATTAAAATAGTAAAATGATTTTTTTATCGATAAAGTCATTTCACCATTTTCCTCTATATTAAAAATATTATATTTTTTTAAAAATAAGTCATTAGCAAAAAGAGCAGCTTCATCTTCTAAAGCTGAATAAAATGGTTTAAGTCTAAAGTCATCAATAACTGAATCACTGATTTTAATTGATTTCTTGTCATTCAAAAAATAGTCGTAAGAATTACACACAATAAAATCGCAATCTCTCAAAACTAAATTTAAATCATCAATATTAGGTTTTGTATTTTTTACTATATTTACTGCATTATTGCCTATTTGTGTAGACTCTTCTTGTGTTACTTTGAAACTACTAGAATCGACATAACTGTTCAATAAAAAATCTTTAGAGTTTTTTATACCTAAATTAAAAAATAAAGATAAAATCATTACTAAAACTGTGAAAAAGGAAGAAAAAATCGTCAAAAGATTTATTTTCATATTCTTCTTCATGTTTTTATTAATTATTCGTGTAATAAAATTGCTACCTTTATTTTTGTTAAAGGTTATTTGTGGCAACAATAGATTATTTTGATATTTATTTTCTTTAAATTCTTCTTTTTTAATAATTCCATTTTCTAAATAAATGTATCCATCATAATATTTTGAGAATAATTCCTCATTGTGCGTAACACAAATAACTAGTCTTTCCCTCGAAATTTTGACTAGTTCACTCATCAATTTTAATCCATTTTCATTATCAAGTGCGCCTGTTGGTTCATCGCATAACAAAATCTTTGGCTTGTTCATAATAGCACGAATCAATGATGCCCTTTGTTTTTCACCTCCACTTAAAAATTTGACTTGATCAACCGATGTTTCTTCAAGTCCATACTCATTTATTAATGAATCTATGTATGTTTTATCGCATCCACCTTTAATGTTGCTTGCGATTTGGATGTTTTCTTCTAGGCTCATATCATCTATTAAGTTGTATTTTTGAAATAAAAAGCCTATTTCATTTTTATAAAATGATTGTTTTTCTTTTTTCTTCATATCAAAAACGCTCTTCCCGTCAATTTTAATATCACCGGAAGTTGGTTTTATTAACCCACCAATAAGAGCTAAAAGAGTTGATTTTCCACAACCACTTTTTCCTCTAATAAAATAGAGCCCTTTATTAGGCAAAGTAAAAGATATATCGTTTAACACCACATGTTCACGATCGTTATTTATCTTAAAAGTTTTTGTAATGTTTAAAATTTCTATCATAATTTTCCGCCTTCACATAAATAAAAGGAACGAAAAATATTTTTTTTAAAAATTTTTGAATTTTTTTATTTTTGTTTAAAAAACTTGGAATTTACGGCAACTTTTTTGTAGACAAAAAACACTTTATTACTACTATTATTTTTATCTTTAATCATTTATAATAAAGCCAACGGAGAAATACCCAAGAGGCTGAAGGGGTCAGTTTCGAAAACTGATAGTGGATGCAAGTCTAGCGAGGGTTCGAATCCCTCTTTCTCCGCCAAATTTCTCAAAAACCCTGCAAAACTCCATTATTTTTGTAAAATTATACTCTATTATATTTAATATTTAACCTTTTAAGAGAACGTGAAATGTCCTCTTTTTTTATTAGAAATTCATCTTTTTTTATACGCCACGACCAGTTAGAAGTGGATATAGAAGATGGTAAATTCATCCTTCCATCTTTCCCTAAATATAATAAATCTTGCATTGTAACCATAGAACATAAAGAGTTAGACGAAAAATTAAGTTCAACGATTGTATCTACTAAATGTTTTGAATCTAAAACAGAAATAAATGGAACATTTAAGGCGTTACACTCCTCTGACAATGATTTAAAAAATACATTTCTTTGTTCTTCGTTTAGTTCTAAATTTTCTGCAACTAAAGGACTATCATGTGTTGAAGTATATAAAAAATATCGACTTGAAACATTATGAATTCTCCAATCATCATCAAAATTATTATGCATCAAGCCTTCTGGGATAATTTTCATGCCTGGATAAGGTAAAGAATTAAACATTTGAATAAAATCATCATCAAGAGACCCAAGATCTTCAGCAATAATTGCTTCATTTCTGAGATTATTAAACAAATCAATTCCCGGACCCTTCTTCCAAGTTCCAAATTCTGCAGTTTTGTCTTTAGATGGGATTGAATAATATCCTGAATAACCTCTAAAATGGTCGAGGCGAACAAGATCATAAATTTCAAGATTATATTTGATCTTTTCAATTATCCATGAATAATTTTCTTTTTTTAATCTTTTCCAATTATAAATAGGGTTACCCCAAAGTTGTCCACTTTTTGAGAAAAAATCAGGTGGGCATCCCGCAACATCGATAGGGTTTTTGTCTTTATCAAGATTAAAATATTTTGAATATTTGTAACATTCAAGGCTATCATAACCAACATAAAAAGGAATATCACCCATTAGTAATACGCCATTTTTATTGGCATATTTTTTTAATTTAGTCCGTTGATTTAGAGCTTCAAATTGTGTCCAACAATAAAATTCGTAAATATTTTTAAACTGTTTTTTAACTTCATTTTCAAGTTTTTCTGAATAATTGACATATTTTTTATCAAAATCTTTCCATGCTTTGAATCCATTGATTCTTTTTAGCGTTAAAAAGAAAGCAACATCAGTCAATTTTTTGTTATTTTTTAAGAATTCTTTAAACTTTTTAGTTTTATTAAATCTAGAAAACGCAAGTTCCAATACTTTAGTTCTATTTGCGTAAAGAAGCCCATAATCCACTCTACCTTCATCTTCATAAAACTTTATATTTTCTACTTCTTCTTTTTTTAATAAACCTTTGTTAATTAAAATATCAAGATCAATAAAATAATAATTAAAACTGTATGAAGCAGGTGTTTGATATGGTGAATCACCAAAGCTAGTAAGATTTAATGGCAAAATTTGCCAAATTTTAACTTTTGATTTTTTAAGAAAATCTACAAATTCATAAGCACTTTGACCAAAAGTACCTATGCCATAATTGCTAGGCAAAGAAGATATATGCATCAAAATGCCGCTTGTTCTATTGAATAATTTACTCATAAAAATATTTTAACAAAGAGAGTTTTTAAAAACTATATATTATAAGGATAATAGATTAATTTAAATAATTTTTCTTCGAAGAATACTAGTCTGTTTTATTTTGTCGCAGAAAAAAAGGCTGGTTGCCCAGCCTTTATAATTTTTGAATTCTATCTTAGTTAGCACCCATGATTTCTTCATCGATTGCTTTAGCAGCATGTTTACCAGCTCCCATAGCAAGAATGACGGTTGCAGCACCTGTAACAGCATCGCCACCAGCATAGACATGATCACGTGTTGTTAAGCCACCTTCTGTTTTTGTAATGATACAACCATGTGGATTTGTTTCAAGTCCTTTAGTTGTTTGTCTTAATAATGGATTTGGTGAAGTTCCGATTGAGCAAATGACACAATCAACTTCGATTTCTTTAAATTCACCTGTTGAAATTGGTTTTCTTCTTCCGCTAGCATCTGGTTCACCAAGTTTCATAACTTCAACTTTTATAGCTTTGACATTGTTATTTTCATCGCCAATAATTTCTACTGGGTTGTTGAGTAATTGGAAATCGACACCTTCTTGCATTGCGTGGTGAACTTCTTCTTTTCTAGCTGGAATTTCTTCTAAACTTCTACGATAAATAATGTAAACATGTTCTGCGCCAAGTCTTAAAGCACTTCTTGCAGCATCCATTGCAACGTTACCACCACCAACAACAGCTACATTTTTAGCTTTTTGAATTGGAGTATTTGAGTCAGCTAAGTATGCTTTCATTAAATTAGTTCTTGTTAAGAATTCGTTAGCAGAGTAAACACCGTTTAAGTTTTCGCCAGGAATTCCAAGGAATCTTGGTAAACCAGCACCACTTCCGATGAAAACTGCTTCAAAATGATATTCAGCTAAGAGTTCATCGATTGTGATAACTCTTCCGATAACCATATTTGTTTCAACTTTAACACCTAAAGCTTTTAAATTATCAACTTCTTTTTGGACGATTGATTTAGGTAATCTGAATTCAGGAATACCATAAACTAAAACACCACCAGCAAGATGTAATGCTTCAAAAATTGTTACATCATAGCCTTTTTTTGCTAAATCGCCAGCACATGTTAATCCTGAAGGGCCACTTCCGATAACTGCTACTTTGTGTCCGTTAGATTCAGGTCTGACAATATCTTCTGGTTTTGAGTGTGCATTATGGTAATCAGCAACGAAT
The DNA here is from genome assembly GCA_945935945.1 of uncultured Mollicutes bacterium. Next base: position 7,887 of record CAMESA010000022.1, read on the forward strand.
CTTTCTAATCTACCAATTGCAACTGGTTCTTTTGGTTGTTTTGTTTTTGGATCAACACCAATTCCTCTTGTACATTTTCCTTCACATTGTGTTTCTTGAGGACAAACTCTACCACAGACTGCAGGTAATGCACTTGATTGAGAAATAATTTCGTATGCTTTTTCAAAATTTCCTAAAGCAACTTCGTGAATGAAATCTGGAATGTTGATATTAACTGGACAATGAGCAACACATGGTTTTGTTGGACAGCCTAAACATCTTTTTGCTTCATCCATTGCCATTTCAGCTGTATAGCCTTCAGCAACTTCTTTAAAATTATGTGCTCTAACTAATGGCTCTTGTTCTGGCATTGGATTTTTAAATGGAGCCATGTTTGGTTTATATTCTTTATACATAATTATTTAGCCTCTTTTTTATATAAGTTACATTTTGCTTCGTCGTATGCTTTAGTTTCAAATGCTTTATACATTCTTCCTCTTGTCATAGCTTCATCAAAATCGACTTCATAAGCATTGAAATCTGGTCCATCAACACATGCGAATTTTGTTTTTCCACCGACTGTAAGTCTGCAGCATCCACACATACCTGTTCCATCAATCATAATTGGGTTCATTGAACAAACACATTCTGGGACATTGTATTTTTTACAGCATAATGTAACGAATTTCATCATGATAACTGGTCCAATACAAATAACTTTGTCAAATTTTTCACCTTTGCTGAGTAATTCTTCAAGTGGTACACAAACATTACCTTTGTTGCCGTTTGAACCATCATCTGTCATTTCATAATATTTTCCAGGTGCTGCAGCAGCAAATTCGTCATGTAAAATGATTAAATCTTTATTTCTGAAACCAGCGATTGCTGTGACGTCTTTTCCAGCATCGTGGAAAGCTTTTGCAATTGGGTAAGCGATAGCAGTTCCTAAACCACCACCAATAACACAAACTTTTTCACCAGTTAATTCTGTTGGTTGACCTAATGGTCCAACAAAATCATGAAGTGAATCACCTTCTTCTAATTTGTTGAGTTTATAAGTTGAAGCTCCAACAATTTGGAAAATGATAGTAACTGTTCCCTTTTCTCTATCATAACCACCAACAGTGAGAGGTATTCTTTCTCCTTCTTCATCAACTCTTAAGATAATAAATTGACCAGGTTTTGCTTTTTTAGCAATTTCTGGTGCTTCAATTTCTAAAAGTGTTTCTGTAGGATTGAATACATGCTTTCTAACAATTTTATACATTTTTTGTACTCCTTTTATCTACGATAAAAATATACAACTTTATGAATTAAAAATAAATACTAATTGAGTTTATTTTAAGCATTATTCAGGAATAATTTACTGCATAGAGAATAAAAAGAAAACCCGGTATTCACCGAGTAATTTCATAATTACTTAATATCTATTGTAGCATCAACAACATTCTCATTTAATTTTTTATCCCTTTCTTTTCTTGCTATATGGTAATCAATTGGCCAAATTGCAGAATAAAATACAGGAATTGCGATGAAAATGATCCAAGTTGGATGCCAAATGCCTAAAAGCATACCAAGAAATAAGTAAACGAAACAGCATGTAAATACGATATTGAAATGTTTTAAACGTTTGAAATGAACACAATCGATAATCGAATTAAAAATTTCAGGAATAAAGAAAAGTGTCCAATATATTGCCCATCCATTTTGATTTTTTAATAAAAAACCAAGCAATAAATAAGTGACAATAACTAAAGGATATAAAATAGAAGAAGACACTTTCTTTGCTAGATAAAATTTGTCGCCGCCAAATTCTTTTTCGAATTCTTTTTTGATTTTCTCTTTTCCTTCGTTAATATGGATTCCGCATTTATCAATATGAACTTCATCTTCATCATCTTTTACATGAATTCCATCTAAACCGATGTGGACGTAGTTTCTATTGTCGTCTTTCTTTTCGTTTGTTTTAGTTTCGCTTTCGCTTGGTTCTTTATTAACCAAATCATCTAAAGTAACACCATATAATCTTGATAAAGCAATTAGATTTTCAGTATCAGGTGATGCTTCACCTCTTTCCCATTTACTAACAGCTTGTCTGCTTACGCCTAATTTGTCAGCTAATTCTTCTTGTGAGTATCCAGCTTTTTTTCTATATTTAGCTAAATTTTCTCCTAATACAACATTCATAAATATCCTCCTTGATTTTCAAGTAACATTATTTAACCTAGATTTTTTAGTAGCAACAACCAATTTTAATAACAATTTTGTCAACTTTAGGTTGCATATCAATATTTTACCTCAAATTTCCATCGTATTCTTTTATTTTTTGTATCCCAACATAGACTATGTGGTCGTCTTCTAAAAAATCATTAAGTATCATACAAGCAACTTGTTCTATTGATTTATTTATCGAAATGATTCTTGCGATTTTATATTCGTTATTTAAATCATCATGTACAAGTACAATTGAACCGACTCTAATTCTTTTCATATTTATATGTTAGCATTTCTTATTTTTTCTAAAATAAAAACTAAGGGAACTCCCTTAGTTTTTAAATAGTAATTTTGTTAATAATTAGAATTTGTATGGTCTGTTGTAGTAGCAGCAAACGAATAATTCTTCCATCTTTGCATCATCGATTGGATTTGGGTTTGAGCCAGTACATGCATCACCAACAGCGTTATGAGCGATTTCTTTTAATTTTGCTTTGAATTCATCTTCATTGACGCCAAATTCTTGCATACTTTGTGGAATGCCAAGTAATGTATTTAATTCGTGAAGTCTATCAATTAAACCTTGAGTTTGTTCACGTGCATCTTTACCTTCAATACCTAATTCTTGAGCGATTTGAGCATATCTTTGAAGAGCAACTGCGTTGTTTGCATTGTATTCAATAACGTGTGGGAGATACATAGCGTTTGCACAACCATGTGGGATATGTCCTGTTGAGAAAGCAGCACCAGTCTTGTGAGCCATTGAGTGGACGATACCAAGTAAAG
>CAMESA010000023.1 GCA_945935945.1 uncultured Mollicutes bacterium
TGCTGCAACTGATAGTGGCTTAAGTGTTCCTGGCGATGTAGAAGTTTTATCAATTATTGGAACAAAATATTCTTCAATTATTAGACCACAAATTACCAATTTGCATATTGATTTTAACGAAGTAGGTAAAACTTCAATGTATATGTTAATTGATCTCATTAACGGTGAACTTGAACAAAAAGTATATAAATTTGAAAGCACTTATGTGAAAAAAGATTCAACTAGATTTTAGGAGTTAAATTATGGATTTTTATGATAATTACATCAGAACTGTCGTTGATTATCCTATTAAAGGGATAAAATTTAGAGATATTACGCCATTACTTGCAAATGGTGATGCTTTCCATCAAGTCATTATGGATTTAAATAAAGAACTACCAAGCTATGACAAGTACGATAAGATTATCGCTGCTGAAAGCAGAGGATTTATCTTTGCTGCACCTCTTGCGAGCTATAATAATAAAGGATTAGTTCTTGCAAGAAAGGCTGGGAAATTACCTCTTGTTGGATATAGAGAAACTTATACTCTTGAATATGGTGAAGCAACAATTGAAATTCCAAAAGACGCAATTCAACCAGGTGACAGAGTTATTGTTATGGACGACTTAATTGCAACTGGTGGTAGCGCAAAAGCAATGGTCAATCTTGTTAGGAAAGCCGGTGGAATTCCAATTATGGCATTATTCTTGATCGAATTAAGAAGTTTAGAGGGCTATAAACAATTAGGAATTCCTGTTGTAAGCATTGTTAATTATGGTTTGCATAAAAATGATATATTACAAGTTGAAGGCGAACAACATTTTGTTAAATTTATTCAAAAAATTGATGAAGATTTCATTGAAGTCGAAAAAGAAGACAAAACTTTAATAAAAATTAACAAAAATGTCATTATTTCAGTAGTTCAAATTGAAAAAAATGGGAGACTTACATACATTAAGTACAGAGATTAATTATGGCAAACGTTATTGATGATTTAAATTTTAGAGGATTAATAAAAGAGTATTCTAACGAAGAAAATGTTAGAAAGCTTTTTGATACAAAACAAACTATTTACTGTGGATTTGATCCAAGCGCTTCCAGTTTACATATTGGAAATTTCGTTATGATTTCTATTTTGATGAGACTTCAAAGGGCTGGACATAGAATTATTGCTCTTGTTGGTGGCGCAACTGGTATGATTGGAGATCCAAGCGGCAAAAGCAAAGAAAGAAATTTGTTAACAAAAGAAGGCGTTAAAGCAAATACTTTAGCAATTAAAAATCAATTAGAAAGATTTATTGATCTTTCTGATCCTGAAAAAGGAATTATTGTAAATAACTATGATTGGATTTCTGACATTTCCTTACTTGATTATTTACGTGATACTGCTAAATTCTTTCCAATCAATTACATGTTAAATAAAGATATTGTCAAGTCACGTCTTGAAACTGGAATTTCACTTACAGAATTTTGTTACATGACTTTACAATCTTATGATTTTAAATATTTGCATGATAAATATGGTTGTAATCTTCAAATTGGTGGTAATGATCAATGGGGCAATTTGACTGCTGGCCTTGATTTTATTAAAAAAACTGAAGGCGACAAAACAGATGTTGAATGCATGACAGCACATTTAATCACAAGAAGTGATGGTAAAAAATTTGGAAAAAGTGAAGATGGAGCATTATTTTTAGATCCAAATTTAACAAGCCCATACAAACTATATCAATTTTTCTACAATCAAAGCGATGAAGACAGCATTAAATACATTAAAGTCTTTACTTTCTTAAGCAAAGAAGAAATTCTTGAAATTGAAAAAGAACATCTTGCTAATCTTGGTAGAAGAGTTGCGCAAAGAGTCCTTGCTTATGAAGTTACAAAGATTATTCATGGCAAAGAAGAAGCTGATGAAGCTGTTCATATGAGTGAAGTTCTTTTCTCAAATGATTTTAAGAGTTTAAAAGAAAAACAAATTGAGGAAATTTTTGGCAATTATAAAATTGAATTAAGTGAAGAATTACCTCTTGAAGATTTACTTATCAGAATTAAAGCATCATCTAGTAAACGTGAAGCTCGTGAGTTTATTAAAAATGGTGCTGTTAGTATTAATGGTGAAAAACAAACTGATAATATGAAAATACTTACAAGAACAGATGCATTGTATAATAAATATTTGATTGTAAGACGTGGTAAGAAAAATTATTATTTAGTTTCTTTTAATTAATTTATGTTTTTAAGTTCTACATTAAAAAAAGTGTTCTTGATACTAGTTTTATTAGTAGAACTTTTTTTGTACACTTTGTTCTTATATTTTGATTTTAACGATATAAATATTGAAATTTCAAATTGGTTAAAATATGTCGGAATTATCATTTGTTTTTTGGCTTCATTAATTCCAATATTTTCAAAAAACTCTGCAAAACCCCAATATTTTATTCCGTTTTCTCTTTTTTTCACATTAGTAAGTGACTATTTCTTACTAATAAATACAGATAAGAACTTGTATATTTTTGGGGTAGTCATTTTTATAATTGTCCAACTATCCTATTTCATTTACATTGAAACCTTAAAGAAAAATAAAACAAGTTTTTTGATTTCATTAATATTTAGAATAATTTTATCTTCGATATTGATTATTGTTCTTTCAATAATAAGATTTGATTTACTTTCTATAGTTAGTGCTTGCTATTTTGTTGAACTGTTAATGAATTTTATTACTTCATTAAGTCTCATAAAAATAAATAAATACTTTCTTATTTTTTCGATTGGTTTGTTGCTATTTATTGGTTGTGACATATCAGTAGGTTTGACTAATCTTGATTTATTCGAAGGGCATATAAAAAACCTAGTTAGCAATTTAATGTGGATATTTTATTTGCCAAGCCAGGTTTTAATTTCATTTTCTAATTATATTAATTTTAAAAATATCGTTTATCGAGTCTAATTAACGATTGTAGTAAAAAGATCCTTTTTTAATTGATTCTGAAACATCACTTCCAACTAATAATTGAACAAAGCCAAGAGCAAAATCAATAGTTGCCATTGGTCCTTTGCCTGTAATTAGATTACCATCAACAACATAATATTTATCAATGAATGTTCCGCTAAAGTCTTCATTCATTGAATTGAAACAAGTATATTTTTTCCCATTTAATAGTCCTAAATGCCCTAAAATAGTTGGCGCAGCACAAATCGCTCCAACTTTTTTATTACTATTCATAAAATATTTAATGATATTTAGAAATTCTTCATTTCTTTCCAGACTTTGATAATGTGGTCCTCCTGGAATAAAAAGTGCATCATAACTTTTTATTATTTCAGGATAAAAAGGTTTCATATTTTTAATTTCTATTCCATGAGAACCAATGACACTTTCTTCATTTTTAATTGAAATTATATCAACATGGATGTTTCCTCTTCTTAAGATATCGATTGTCCCTAAGGCTTCTAACTCTTCAAAACCATTGTCTAATATACATACAACATTCATTTATTTTTAACTCCTTACTCTATATAATTATTATTATATCAAAAAGAGGTGTTAAATGGTCTATTCTTACTATATGCCTTCAAAATTAATTATCGGGGAAGGCTCTTTAAAAAAATTACATGAACAAAATCTCCCATTCAAAAAAGCTTTAATAGTTATGACAAATGGGAAAAGTTTAGAAAAAAATGGATATTTAGATATTCTTATAAACGAGTTAACTAGTTCATCTATTTCGTATGTATTGTTTCAAGAAGTTATGCCAAATCCTACCCATGACAATGTTATGAAAGGATCAAATATAGCGCGTGAGAACAATTGTGACTGTATTATTGGCTTTGGTGGAGGAAGTGCCATTGACTGTGCTAAAGCGATTGCAATAATGACTACAAATCCGGGTGAATATTGGGATTACATAAAAAATGGCTCTGGTTTAGGAAAACCTTTAGTTAACAAACCACTTTCTTTAATTGCAATTACTTCAACTGCAGGGACGGGAACTGAAGCGGATCCACGGATGGTTGTAACCAAAAATGATGAAAAAATAGGTTATGGAAATGATTTAACTTATCCATATCTTAGCATTGTTGATCCATCTTTAACTTATACAATTCCTCCACATTTGACTGCATACCAAGGATTTGATGCCCTATTTCACAGTTTAGAAGGATATGTAAATAAACATCATAATGACATGTCCGATATTTTTGCAGAAAAAGCTATTTCCTTATTATTTAAATATTTACCTATTGCAGTTAAAGAACCAAATAATGTTGAAGCAAGACATTTTGTAAGCTTTGCAAACACATTGAGTGGTATTAATGAATCGACAAGTGGATGCACTGGAGAACATGCAATTGAGCATGCTTTAAGTGGTGTTAATCCTCAACTTATTCATGGTAAGGGATTAATTATAATTTCCTTAGCATATTATAAAACCTTGATTAAAAATGAGGTTGCTCTTGATAGATTTGCTAAACTTGTAGAACTTATTTCTCCTAAAAAACCTGCAAAACCCCAATATTTTTTGCAATTACTTGAAAAATTACAAGAAGATTGTGGCGTTAATAACTTAAAATTAAGAGATGAAGGTTTTAGTGAAAATCAATTTGAATATATTGCCAAGCAAACATTTTATACAATGAAAGGATGCATGGACGATGATCCATATGATTGGGCTATCGACGATGTTATCAATGTTTTAAAGGAGTCATTCTAGTATGTACAACAATTCAAAAATTATTCAAGGCCTAATGAGACTCAATGATATTAGTGTTGAAGAACTCGAAGATTTATTGAAATTTGATTTAGAAAACGGCATCACATTTTTAGATATCAGTGATATTTATGGAAATGGTGCGTGCGAAGAAAAATTAGGGCAAGTGTTTTCTAGAAATCCAGAATTAAGAGACAAATTTTTTATCCAAACAAAATGTGGAATTGTCAGATTAGATGATGGAAAACAAACATATTATGATTTAAGTTATGAACACATTATTGATTCTGTTAATAATTCATTAAATAGAATGAAAATTGATTCAATTGATTGTTTACTTCTCCATAGACCAGACATATTTTTAGATGCAAAAGAAGTAGCAAGAGCATTTGCAACTTTATTGCAACAAGGAAAAGTTAAACATTTTGGCGTTTCTAACTTTCCGCATGAGATGATGAAATATATAAAAGACCAAACCAATATACCAATTGAAGTTAATCAACTACAACTTGGTTTAGGACATCTTGCACTTGTAAGAGAAGTGTTTAATGTTAATACAAATCATGATTCAGGAATTGAAAGAACAGGCGAATTATTCTTCTATATGAAAAGATATGGTGTTAAATTGCAATGTTGGTCACCATATCAATATGGATTTTTTGGAGGTTCTATCTTCAAAAAAGAAGAAATGAAAGATACAGTTGTTTATTTAGAAGAATTAGGAAAAAAATATAATGTTGCACCTGCTTCGATTGCAACCTCCTTTTTATTAATGTTAGGTGATAATATTCAAGTTATTACCGGTTCAACAAACAAGAAACAAATTAAAGAATCCATTGATGGATGTAGTGTAAAGTTAACAAAGGAAGAGTGGTACATTTTATATAGATCAACTCATAATTTATTGCCTTAATTTTAAATTTAGACTTATTTTTCTCTATATTTAGTAGAATAAAAGCATCAAGATACATAATAATAGAAAATTAAAATTTAATTTTCTAAAATATCTGTATGCAAAATCGTTATTCGATCGAAATTAAAAATTTGAAAAAGAGTTATGATAATGGCCGTTCATTTGCTGTTAATGACATATCTTTTAATGTTGAAAAAGGGAGTTTATTTGCATTTTTAGGAATGAATGGAGCAGGTAAATCCACGACAATCAACATAATTTGTTCAATTTTAGAAAAAGACGATGGAAAAATTTATATTAATGGTCAAGATTTAGACAATCATTCAGAAAAAATTAAAAAAGAAATTGGTGTAGTTTATCAAAATAGTGTGCTAGATGAGTTTTTGACAGTTAAAGAAAATTTAAAAATCAGATTAAATTTCTATGGATTAACAAAAGAAGAAAAAAATAAGAATTTTAAAGAAATTGTAGAACTATTAGATATTGATACGCTTTTAAATAAGAACATAAAAGATTTAAGTGGCGGACAAAAAAGAAGAATTGATATTGCAAGAGCAATGATTCATAAACCAAAACTATTGATTCTTGACGAACCAACAACTGGACTAGATCCAAAAGCAAGAATCATTGTGTGGGATTTAATTGAAAAAATCAGAAAAGAAACAAACATGACAGTACTTTTAACAACCCATTATTTAGAAGAAGCTGAAAAAGCCAGCATGGTTGTAATTATGAATAAAGGCAAGATTATTGCAAGCGGTTCGCCTAATGAACTGAAGAATAAATTTGCAAAAGATTACATATATACATATGTTGATTTTAATGAAGAATTTTCAAAAAACCTTGCAGAACTCAACTATTTTTGTCAATATTTCGAAGATAAGCACGCTTATAAAATAGAGATTTCTGATTTTGAGGACGCTCAAAAATTGTTTAAAAATTTTCCAGAAATGTTTGTTGATGTTGAGATTATTAAAGGAACAATGAATGATGTTTTCTTAAATGTTATCTCTGAAAGGAATAATTAAGTCATGAACCAGACAATTAAGAATGAGTTAATTATCTTTTTGACATTAACTAAACGCCACTTATTACTATTTTTTAAGAATAAGATGAGAGTATTCTACACCCTTTTAGTTCCAATTATTATTTTAGGTGTCTATGTTTTCTTTTTAAGGGATTTGGAACTTTCAAATATTCTTGGTAGCGTAGATGAATTACTCAAAGATTCAGAATTAAATGCAAATGATCCTAGTGTTGTTAAATATATTGAAACAATTATCGATTCTTGGATGTTAAGTGGAATTATTTCTTTATCAACATTAACTGTTTCATTACAAACGAACAATATTTTTGTAGAAGACAAAGAGAATGGCACGAATAGAGATTTTATTAGTTCTCCAATCAAGAAATCGACACTGATTTCGAGTTATTTTTTATCTAATTTTATTGTTACTTTTACAATTTGCTTTTTAGTTTTACTAATTAGCCTTCTATATTTATTGATTAATGGTGAATTTTTCATTAATTTTGGAGATTTTTGTTTAATTTTCTTAACATTAATAGAAGCAGTAATGCTTTCTTCACTTTCCATGATTTTTATATGTATCTTTATTAAAAAAGAAGCAACACTTTCAAGTCTAATCGCAATTTTTGCTACTGCAGCTGGTTTTTTGATTGGAGCATACGTTCCAGTTTCTTTTTTACCAAACGTAGCACAAAATGTATGTGCATTTTTCCCTGGTACATATTCGACTGGAATTTTAAGAAATGTGTTTTCAAATACAACTTTTACACATTTCGAAGCTTATTTATCCAATCATTTTAACTCAAATGACGCTTTAATGATTATTGCCAATATTAAAAATTCAATTGGTTACAATATTCGATTTTTTGATATTTATATTGAAGTGAATTTTCAATCTATTATTGCTATCATATTTATAGTGATTTTTGCGATATTGAATATTATATTTTCAAATAAAATGACTTCAATTCAATTAGGTACAAAAGAGATTAAAAAGAAAAATCAAGGGTAATTATAAAATAAGGGGTAAAAACGATGTGGCACGAAGTACTTTATCAAATTTTAAATAATATTAATAACGTAATTTTAATGATGATTGGAATTCCTTTTGGCCTTCAACTAATTTATATGCTTTTTTTCTGGGTTAAGAAAAAAGTTTTTCCAAAAAGTGAAAAGAAAGCCAAAGTTGCCTTTTTAATACCTGCTCATAATGAAAGTGATGTTATTTTCGATACAGTAAAAGAGATTAAAGATCGTCAAAATTATCCTTCAGAACTCATCGATATTTATGTAATTTGCCATAATTGTGATGATGATACGGCAAAATTAGTGCAAGAAGCTGGTGGAATCCCTCTTATTTACAATAATGATAATCCAAAAGAAAAATTTTTGGCGTATGCATTAAATTATGGATTTAAATATTTAATGGATTTAGACGAAAAATACGATTTTATCATCAGATTAGATGCAGATAATCATATAAATAAGGATTTTACATCATTAATGAATGATGCGTTTCAAGATGGTTGTGATTTTGCAAGACCATATGAATCAGCAATTAACATGACACAAAATAGATATACTAAAGCTTGCGGTCTTTATTATATTTTTGATTCAAGATTTTCTAGCAGAGTTAGAGAAAGACTTCATATTGGTGCTCATATTAATGGTCCTGGAACGATGATTAGTATGAAAGCATTGAAGGAAAAAGGTGGATATAACTGCACATCGATTTCTGAAGATTGTGAATTCATGATTGATTTGATGGATAGAAATGTTTTTGGTCATTTTGTTGAAGATGCAGTCGTTTATGAAGATCTTCCTTCTTCTTTTATAGATACATACAAAAGAAATATTCGAATTGGAAGCGGAAGTAGAGGCTTAATTTTTGGTAAGTTAGGGAAATTATTTTTAAAATTTTTCTATCGTTTTAAGTTTTCTTATCTTGAATTATTTTTAACCTATTTTTTCAATATTATTTGTGTAATTTTATGTACTTGGATACCTTTATTTTATATTTATGATGTTGTATATCTTGCACTTTGTGGAAATGGTATCATTGAAACCATTAATTTCTCTTCATCTTTTTACATGACAACACTTTATAATACTTTAATAATTATGGGAATAGCTCTTGGAGTGCTTTTTATGTTTTGCGGTATTTTCCAAGGCGTACTTCTTGTTCTTCTCGATTACAAAAAGATGGGTGCAAAAAGAAGAAGAGATTTATTAGATGGAGCATTTTTATTCCCTGCGTTCACAGTTGTCTATTGTTTAACAATTTGTCTTGGAATGTTTTCAAAACCAAAATGGGGAAAGGTTTCAAGAAATAAACAAAATAGTTTCGAAATTGATGAATTAGATAGATAATTTTTTAGATTGTTTTCTTAAAATAATCAAAAAGTTCTTGATTAGAATTCTCTCATTTGATATATTATTAAAGCACGTGATGTGCGCAATGATTTTTGGGCCCTTAGTTAAATGGGATAACACTAGCTTTGCAAGCTTGGATTAGGAGTTCGATTCTCCTAGGGTCCACCAATTATACGGCAGCGTAGCTCAGTCTGGTTAGAGCAATCGGCTCATACCCGGTGTGTCGAGGGTTCAAATCCCCCCGCTGCTACCAACCAAACTTAAAAAGTTAATAAAAAAGTTCTATATGGACTCTTAGCGCAATGGTTAGAGCTATCGGCCCATAACCGATCGGTTACAGGTTCGAGTCCTGTAGAGTCCACCAACGGAGAAATACCCAAGTGGTTGAAGGGGTCGGTCTTGAAAACCGATAGGGGGTGCAAGCCCCGCGAGGGTTCGAATCCCTCTTTCTCCGCCAATATTAACTTTATATATCGCGGGGTAGAGCAGTCTGGTAGCTCGTCGGGCTCATAACCCGGAGGTCGTAGGTCCAAATCCTATCCCCGCAACCACAGGCAGGTTTTCATCAATTTTAGCGCCTCACACATAAGAAAATTGATAGACAGCGTGACTATGTATATAATAGCACTATTCTAAAAATCGAAAGTATATACACCAGAAATTCGGTCAGCTAGTTGGCGTAATTGGTAGCCATGCAGGTCTAAGAAGTCTGCGCTGCAAGGCATGCGGGTTTAAGTACCACCTTGTGTGCCACAAAAATTCGAGTAAATAAATTGTATATTATAATATGAAACAAGAGATTAGAGAAAACATTTATTATTTATTAGGCGAAGATGGAAATGTATTATTAAAGATTACCCCCACGGATATGCCGGGAAATCAAATTGTTATTGAGACCGAGCGAGAAGTTTACGCTGGGCCAATAAAATTCATTAGTTTTAACGGAGACATCTAAAAAACTAACTAAATTTGCATTATTTATATCATATATTATAATGTAAGTTAAATTTACCCCCATAAGTTAATGGCAAACTAGCGGTCTTCAAAACCGTACATCTCTGTTCGAGTCGGAGTGGGGGTACCAAAAGAAAATTCAAGCAAGAGTAATTTCTTGCCTTTTATTTTATAAAATTGCTAACAGCTGCTTACTTACTGTATAATATAAAAGGTGATACTTATGAAACGAATGATTAGTGGAATTAAGCCAACAGGGCAATTAACTTTGGGAAATTATCTTGGGGCTATTAAACAATTTATTAAAAATCAAGACGAATACGAACTATTGGTTTTTATTGCAGACTTACATGCTTTAACTTTACCAATTGAACCTAATGATTTAAGACAAAATATTATTGATTTAGTTTGTATTTACTTAGCTTGTGGTTTAGACCCAAAGAAATGTAAGATTTTTAGACAATCTGAAGTTATTGGCCATAATGATTTAAGTTGGGTTTTAACTTGTAATACAACTTTAGGCGAATTAACTAAAATGCCTCAATATAAAAATTATATAGCTGAGCATGGAGATAAAGGAATTCCAACCGGAATGCTTATGTATCCTTCTTTAATGAGCGCAGATATTTTATTGTATGATGCTGATTTAGTGCCTGTAGGAGCTGATC
>CAMESA010000024.1 GCA_945935945.1 uncultured Mollicutes bacterium
TAGATAAGACTTTGCAGTATTCTCTGAAAGATGATCTCTTAATATTAAATAGTTATAGAAACTCTTATGATAGTTATTCATCAATTTGTGATTTAAATTTTTCTATTTCTTCTAATGAACGTGAAATAGCTTGATCTTTTGGATCTTTATTTGCTTTATAAACAATGCCAAAGTTTGCATTCATTGGTTGAAAATTGTTAATACCAGTTCTTGAAATATATCTAATTAAAGAACCTAAAACTGTATAAAAAGAAATATTTTTGTAAGCAATGCCTTTTATTTTCATATATAAATAATAGGCAGCTAAAAGTCCGCTTGCAGCGCTTTCAACATAACCTTCTACACCTGATAATTGTCCTGCAATATAAATATCGTTATTTGCTTTTAATTCTAGTGATTCAGTTAGTATTTTTGGCGCGTAAATGTATGAATTTCTATGCATTAGTCCATATCTAACAAATTTTGCATTTTCTAAGCCAGGTATTAAGCTAAATACTCTTTTCTGTTCACTATAAGTCAAATTAGTTTGAAATCCAACCATATTATATAAGCTGCCAATTAAATCATCTTGACGCAATTGAACAACAGCATAATATTCTTTCCCATCATTTTCTAAACCTTTAGGTTTTAAAGGGCCATAGCGCAAAGTGTCTTCTCCTCTTGAAGCAATAACTTCAATAGGTAAACACCCTTCAAAATAGCATTTATCAAAATCATGTAATGGGGCTCTTTTTGCATTAATCAATTCTCTATAAAAATTTAAGTATTCTTCTTTAGAAAACGGACAATTTATATAACTATCATCACCTTGATTATAACGTGATTTCATGAAGACTTTTGAAAAATCAATTGAGTCTTTTTCAATAATTGGTGCACTTGCATCAAAAAATCCAAAACTTTTTTGTTTTGTTATGCTTTCAATTTCAAATAAAAGATCTTTGTCTGTTAAAGGTCCTGTACAAATGATTGTATAACCTTCAGGAATCTTTGTTACTTTTTCGTTATGAATAATGATATTTTTGTTTTCTTTAATCTTTTTTGTAATATATTCAGCAAAAAGTGTTCTATCTACCGATAAAGAATCACCACTTGGAACAGAAGAATGTTCGCTAGCTTCCATCATTAATGAACCTAAAATTTTAATTTCTTCTTTTAACAAGCCACAAGCATTATCTAATTTTTTGTTTTTTAAAGAATTCGAACAAACAAGTTCGCCAAATAAAGAAGTATGATGTGCTTCTGTATTATTCTTTGGCCTCATTTCATAAAGATGAACAGTTAGACCATGATTTGCTAAAAAATTAGCTGCTTCTGAACCAGCTAATCCAGCACCAATAATATTAATTTGTTTCATTTTTATCAGTTTTTTTAATGGATTCTATATAGTCGCATTTTGGGTAATTACTACAGCCATAGAAACGACCACGTTTGCTTCTTCTTATAACTAACTTTGCACCACATTTTGGGCAAATTTTATCTTCATGACTTTCTTCTGATAAAGATTCAATATATTTGCACTTTGGAAAATTTGAACACCCAATAAATTCATCTCCACTCTTATTTTTTCTAATAACTAAAGGAGATCCACAATTAGGGCAATCTCTTCCGACTAATTTAGGTGCTTTACTTTCATCCTTTTTAATATATGTACATTCCGGATAGTTAGAACATCCAACAAATTCGCCATGTTTTCCTTTTCTAATAACCAAGTCGCCACCACAAACAGGACATTTCTCACCTGTTGTCTTTAATGGTTCTTTATACATAATCTCTTTTACTTCTTCAAAATGATTAATAAAAGGAACATAAAAATCATTGATTACTTTAAGTTCATCAATAGAACCATCACTAATTTTATCTAAATTAGTTTCCATTTCAGCAGTATATTCAGTATTCATTAAATCAGGAAAATATTTTGTTAAAACATTGCTAGTTAAAACTCCTTGTTCAGTTGGAGTTAATACGCCGCCTGTTGTACTCACATATTTTCTAGAAATTAAAGTTTGAATTGTAGATGCATATGTTGATGGTCTACCGATTCCTTTTTCTTCCATTAATTTAACAATTTTAGCTTCAGAATACCTTGATGGAGGTTTTGTAAAATGTTGTTCAATCTTTTTATCTTCAAGTTTATAAAGAATAGGAGATGAAACTTCAATATTTGGAATTGATGAACTCTCTTTATCATCAACTTTTAAAACATCATAACCTGGGAAAACAACTTTAATTCCTTTTAATTCAAAAGTTAAATGACTGTTTTTGAAAGTCAACGTTGTAACCTCTTGAATTTTATTTTTCATCAAGCTTGAAAGTGCTCTTTCATAAATTAACTTATAAAGTTTGTATTGATGATCACTTAAAGATTGTTTTGCAATTTCTGGCGTAATTGATAAATCAGTAGGTCTAATTGCTTCATGTGCATCTTGTGCATTTTTAACTTCTTTAGGTCCTTTACTTCCTAAATAATATTCAGAACCAAATTTATCAATAATATATTTTTTTGCACTAGCAATAAAAGAATCACTTAATTTTGTACTATCAGTTCTTATATAAGTGATTAAACCAACTAATGTGCCATTTATTTCAACACCTTCATAAAGTTGTTGAGCAAGCATAGTTGTTTCTTTTGTTTTAAACTTGTATTTATTAAAAGCTTCTTGTTGCAAAGTAGAAGTTCTAAAAGCTTCTTTAGAAGGTATTGATTTTTCAATTGTCTTTTTATCTGATAATGAAACATCTTCATCAGCATAAGATAAAACAATTTCAGCAGTTTCTTTGTTAGGGATTTTTGCAACTTTATCGTCAATTTTGACTAAATCGATAGAATAAGTCTTTTTTGCCACTTTAATTTTGGAATTAAGTGTCCAATATTCTTCGCTAACAAAATCATTAATTTCTTTTTCGTGTTCAACAATCATTTTTAAAGTGACACTTTGAACACGTCCTGCACTTTGACTTCCTAATTTTGATTTCATCAAAGAACTTAATTTGAAACCAAGAACTCTATCAATAATTCTTCTAGCTTCTTGGCTATGAACTAAATTCATATCTATGAGACGTGGATTTTCTATTGCGTTCTTAATAGAATTTCTAGTAATTTCATGAAATTCCAATCTTTTTGCAGTATTAACATCCAATTTCAAAACTTGAGCAAGATGCCAAGCAATTGCTTCTCCTTCACGATCAGGGTCGGTTGCAAGGATAACTTCTTCAGATTTCTTTGCCAAAGTAGTTAATTTTTTAACAACTTCTTTTTTATCCTTATTAATAATATACTTAGGTTCAAAATTATTTTCGCAATCTACACCAAGGCCACCTTTTCCAGAAATTGCTAAATCTCTGACGTGTCCAATACTGGCTTCGACAACGTAATCTTCACCAAGATAGTGACTAATGGTTTTACTTTTTGCTGGAGACTCGACTATAACTAATTTCATATATACCTCGTTCAATTAATATATATGTGGTTAAATGCTTTGTCAAAGAGAAAAAAATCGTAAAATTGGCTAAATAATATAAATATTATTTATTATCTATAAAATTTTTTTCTTTATCAAAATAATGTTTTTCATATTTAGCAAAAGTTCTTTTTTCATCGTAATTTGGATTATATTTCATGCAAAGTTCTTTATTTTTAGTCAAAAACTCATATTCTTTAGTATCTTTCAGAATTCTATAAAGTTCATTTCCTTTATTTTGTTTTTTGTTATTCTGTTTTCTTTGACTTAGTATCATTAATAATATTCCTTCCTAATTGGAGCAGTAAATCATCCGAATTTTCGATCATTGCGGCCCCATCTTTAATTAATGCATTGCATGCACTCTTTACATTTGCTGGATATGGTACACAACCAATCCCTTTACCAGCATTTAGAGCGTAGTTAACTGTGATTGATGTGCCGCTTCTTTCATAAGCTTCACCAATTACTAAAAACGAACCAATATCTGCAACAATTCTATTTCTAAAACAAAATTTATCAGGGGTAGGTGCAACAGAATTTGGATACTCAGAAATTATTAATCCTCCATTCTCTATTATCCTATTATATAATGCTTCATTTTCATTAGGATAAATGTAATCAATCCCACACCCTAAAACTGCTATTGTTTTTAATCCATAATCAATAGCTGCATTATGAGCTGTAGCATCAATACCTTTTGCAAGTCCACTAACAATAACTATATCTTTAGGCAAATTCTTGATAATATCGCGTACTACGCTTTCTCCATAATGCGAAGATTTTCTGCTACCAACAAAAGAAACAAGATTTCTTGGATCAGTATGGGTTAGTATCTCTAAATCACCTTTATAATAAATAACTATTGGTGGTTTTGGTGCGCCATTTCTAAAAAATTCTGGATAATCAGCATCTAAAATGGTGATAAATGGTGTTGTAATATTTGATAATGCTGCATCTACTTCGGTTTCTTCAATTCTTTGCTTATGACAGATAGCATCGAAGATTTTTTGAAAATCTCCATCAAACTTATAGGAAAGACCAGCAAGTATACTTTTAACATCTTTCATAAAAAAACTCCTTTCACTTAAATAAAAGGAGTAAAAATCAAATATTTTAAAAATTTGTCTATTTTTTTATAATTTTTTCTTCTAAAAGTAAGGATTTAATAGGTTCATAAGTTTCTCTATAGAAACCATCAATGATTCCATGTTCTTTGATTGCTTCAACATGTTTTTTTGTTCCATATCCTTTATGAGATTTAAAACCATATTCAGGATGCTTTTGATCCATATCTAATAAAATTCTGTCTCTAGTAACTTTAGCAATAATTGAAGCCGCAGCTATGCATTGGCATTTAGCATCACCTTTAATAATGTCTATTACATCAACTTTTTCATCTTTAAGTTTCATTGCATCAGTTAAAATAAGATCATAATCAATTTTTAACTGTGAAATTGCTAGATGCATCGCTTCTTTTGTTGCTTCATAAATATTAATTTCATCAATTCGTTTACTATCAACTATTCCAACTCCATAAGAAAGAGCGTTATTAATTATTTCATCATAAAGTTGTTCTCTTTTCTTCTCGCTGAGTTTTTTTGAGTCATTTATCTTTTCATTTATATATGTGCGAGGAAGAATGCAAGCGGCAGCAACAACAGGACCACAAAGTGGGCCCCTACCTGCTTCATCAACTCCAACTATTACTTTTATTTTTTCGTTATAAAATTGTTCTTCAAAATCTAACATATTATTCAATTCTGTCTAAAGTATATTTTACTATTTTTGCATCCTTAAAATCTCTAAAGAATTTCTTTTCTGCTTCAGGAATATTAAGCTCATCATTTTTTAATTTACTTACATGATATTTAGCAACATAAGCAATAAAACGTGAATAAGTTAAATCATTTGTAATACGTATATTGTCATAGTATTCAGATAAATTTTGTCGGTAATACCTTATTAAAAATGAAAAAATATACTTATTAACAGTTTCTAAAGGCAAAACATCTTCCTTAACAGAGCCAATAATTCCGAGTTTATAAAAATTAGTCGGATCTTCATATTTTGGTTCTAAAATGCCAGGAGTATCTAATAAATAAAATTCATTATTAATACGAACTGTATTAATACTTTTTGTAACACCAGGTTTATTTTGCGCTTGTAATTGTTTTTTTCCAATAAGCGCATTAATAAAGGTAGATTTCCCAACATTTGGAACACCTAAAACAACACCTTTAAAAATTGGATTCTTAATTCCTTTGCTTAATGCCTTTTTTCTCTTTTCTTTAGTAATTTGTCTTAAAAGTTTGACAATGTCATCTCTAATTTTTAATCTGCAATCGATTAAAAAAGCACGAACATATGTCCTTGTGTAATAATCAAGCCACTTTTTTGTTTCTGCTAAATCGCATAAGTCTATCTTATTAATAATAATTAAAACAGGCTTGCCTTCTAAAATACCGAAAATATCTCTATTTATTGATGCGAATGGCGCTCTAGCGTCAATTAAAACAATAGCAAAATCAATAACTTTAATAAGTTTTTGAATATTATTAGTTGCCTTTTTCATGTGGCCAGGGTACCAATTTGTTGACATAATGTTCTTCCAATCTATTGAATTTTATCAAAATAACGCTGATATATAAAGAAAAGAGATGAACTTAATCATCTCTTCTTTCTTGCAATTATTTTTTAAGTACTTCTTTAATTCTTGCTGATTTGCCGCTTCTTTCACGGATGTAGAAGATTTTACTTCTTCTAACTCTACCAATTTTAAGAACTTGAACACTTACAACGTTTGGTGAATGAACTGGGAATACTCTTTCAACACCGATTTTGTCAGACATTTTTCTAACAGTGAATGTTTCAGAAACTCCAGAACCTCTTCTTTGGATTACAACACCTTCAAAAGCTTGTAATCTTGTTTTTCCACCTTCAACGATTCTGACCATTACTTTAACAGTATCGCCAGCTTTGAAATGTGGGAAATCAGTTCTTAATTGGGTAGCAGCTACTTCTTTTACTAAATTAGTATTCATATGCAACCCTCCTATTCGTTCTCTTGATGTTCATGTAATAAAATTATATTGGAACACCCGTAGCACTTTTGCGCTTAATAATATTATCAAAAAAGACTTGCATAAGTCAACAATAAATATTATTATATACAAGGTTCGTCAAGGAATTATACTTGACACTGATATTAAGGAGATAAATATGGCAGTAAAAATTAGATTAGCAAGAAAAGGAAGACATGAATTACCATTCTATAGAATCGTTGTAGCTGATTCAAGATACACACGTGATGGCCGTTACTTAGAACAAATCGGAACATATGATCCATCAAAAGGTATTGAAAGCGTATCAATCAACGAAGAATTAGCAGTTAAATGGTTAAAATCTGGTGCTCAATACAGCGATACAGTCAAAAATATTCTTTCATCAAAAGGCTTAATCTCAAAAGCAAAAGAAGAAAAAGCTAAAGAAGGAATTAAAAAAGCTAACGTAACATCAACAAAAAATTCTAAATAAGGATTTAACAAATGAATTACATTTCATTAATTCACACAATTATTGATCCATTTGTTTCAGATCCTGAAGCTTTATTAATTAAAGATATTACTGAAGACAAGACAAAAAACAATACTTCAATTGTAGTTTGCGCTCCAAGTGGTGATATCGCTAGATTAATTGGCAAAAAAGGTTGTGTTGCTAATGCAATTAGAGACATTGTTTCCATTGCTGGAACACTTGAATCTAAAAAAGTTCATATCAAATTTGAATCATTAGAAGAAAACGATCAAGGAGAATAAAATCTCCTTCTTTTTTTATATTATGGAAAAATACTTACTAACAGCAAAAGCTATCAAAACCATAGGGTTAAAAGGTGATATTAAAATATATTCATTCACTACTTTTGAAGATTTAAGATACAAAAAAGGTAGTATTTTATATTTAAAAAATAACGATGAATATTTGCCATACGAAATAGAGAAAGCCTCCTTTAAAGGTGGAAACATTTTTCAAATTAAATTAAAAAATGTCGATACAATAGAAGATGCAGAAAAAATAATTAATAAAGAATTCTATTCAATCAAAGATGAATCGATACTATTTGATAATGAATTTTATTATGATGATTTACTTCTTTCTGATGTTTACGATGAAGAAAATAATCACATTGGAAGGGTTGTTTCTATAGAAGAATTTCCATCTCAAATTACACTAAAAGTTCAAAAAAACCTGCAGAAGTCCGCTTTTTTTGTTCCTTTTAATGATTTCTTTATAAAAAATATAGATACAAATTCTAAAAAAATAATTATACATTTGATTGAAGGATTAATTGACTAATGAAGTTTACAATTTTAACTCTCTTCCCTAAAATGATTGAAGGTTATTTCAATGAATCAATTTTAAAACGCGCAAAAGAAAAAGGATTAATTGAAATTAAAATTGTAAACATTAGAGATTACACAAAAGATAAATATTTCAGAACTGATACTCCACCTGTTGGGGGTGGAGCAGGTTTAATCATGAAATGCCAACCAATAATAGATGCTCTAAAAGCCAATTCAAATGATAAAACATATAAAATTATAATGTCTCCACGTGGAAGAACATTTAACCAGAAGATTGCAAACGAATTCAAAGATAAATATGAAGATATTTTAATTTTATGTGGTCATTATGAAGGAATTGACGAAAGGGTATATTCATTTTTTGACGAAGAGATTTCAATTGGCGACTATATTTTAACAGGTGGAGAAGCTGCTTCTATAATAATTGTTGATAGCGTTTCTCGACTTATAAATGGAGTTATTAAAGAAGAAAGTATTGAAGAAGAAACATTCAATAATAATTTATTAGAATACCCACAATATACTGAACCATTTGAATACGAAGGAAAAACAGTTCCAAATATTTTATATTCTGGTAATCATGAAGCAATTAAAAAACGGAGAAAAAAAGAATCTCTCCGCTTAACTAAATCAAAAAGACCAGACTTATTTTCTAATTTATCATTATCAAAAACTGATATTAAACTATTAAACGAAATTGAAGAAAATATAATTGGCGATTGGGAAACAAAAGCCATCAAAAAAGGTAAAAAATTCACAAAATAATTGAGTTTTGCAGGTTTTTTTAAAATTTCATGTTCTTAAGTGCATTCATTCCACCTGCACTTTTCATTCTATTCATCATCATTTTCATCTGATCATATTTCTTAATTACTTTATTAACATCGGCATTTGTTTTTCCGCTGCCTTTTGCAATTCTTGTCTTTCTACTATTTTTTAAAATCTCAGGATGTTCTCTTTCTTCTTTAGTCATTGAATTAATAATAACTTCGAAATTATCCATTTCTTTTTTTGCATATTCTAATTGTGCGTCACTAACTTTTGGCATACCAGGAATCATTTTCATAAGTCCTCCTAAACTGCCAAGCTTTTGTACTTGCTTCATTTGTTTTAACATGTCATCAAGTGTAAATTTCCCATTCATTAACTTTTTGACGTCTTTTTGTGCTTCTTTTTCATCAATGTTTTCTTTGACCTTATCAATTAATGTTAAAACATCACCCATTCCAAGGATTCTTTCAGCCATTCTATCAGGATAAAAAATATCTAATTCAGAAATTTTTTCACCTACACCAATAAATTTAATAGGTACGCCAGTTACATGTGCAATAGATAAAGCAGCACCGCCTCTACTGTCGCCATCCATTTTCGACATAATTGCACCCGTTAAGCCTAGAGTTTCATTAAACTTTTTAGCAACATTAACGCTGTTTTGACCCGCCATTGCATCAGTTAAAAGCAAAATTTCATCTGGGGAGATTTCTCTTTTTATATTTTTAAGTTCATCCATCAGAACATCATCAATTTCTAAACGACCAGCAGTATCAATAATTAAAACATCATATCTTTCATTAAAAGCTTTTTCTTTTGCTGCAGCAGCAATTTTAACTGGATCAACATTAGTTCCCATATTAACCAAATCAACATTAATTGATTTAGCAAGTTGAGCTAATTGATCAACGGCAGCAGGTCTATAGACGTCACAAGCAGCTAAAAGAACTTTTTTATTTAATTTATATTTCATTAAATTAGATAATTTTGCTGCAGTTGTTGTTTTACCACTACCTTGTAAACCAACTAAAAGAATAACAGTTGGTTTGTTTTTATTATAATGGAGTTCACAATTATCACTTCCAAGTAAGTCTACTAATTCATCGCGAACAATCTTAACGACCATTTCACTTGGATTTAATTTTGTAAAAACATCTTGTCCAATTGCTTTTTCTTTTACATTATTAACAAATTCTTTAACAACTTTAAAATTTACATCCGCTTCAAGAAGAGCAATTTTCACTTCTTTAAGCATTTCATCCATGTTTTTATCGGTGAGTCTAGCCTCACCTTTCATTTTTTTAATAACTCTGGTAAATTTTTCACTCAATTGTTCAAATGCCATTGAAAATTTCCTCCTCTATTTCTTTTTTTAGTTCTTCAGGAATATCCATATCTTTTACTTTTTCAGCTAATTTTTGCATTTTTTTGAAAAATTTAAGTTTTTCTTCAAAGCGAACTAACTTAGATGTAACAGTCTCAAGTGTGTCACTAACTGCTTGCTTTGAAATAGATAAATTATCAGCAATTTCCTGTTGTGATAAATTAAATTCAAAAAATAAATTAGCAATTTCTTTTTGCTTATCTGTTAATAATTCTCCATAGGTTAATAAAAGAGTATTTATGTAATCAAAATCACTCAAACTACTCATCTTTTATTAATCCACTACATAGACCATATAGATATTTATCAAGGTCAAATTCTTCTAAATCAGTATATTTTTCGCCAAGTCCAATAAATCTAACAGGTATTCCTAGTTCTTCTCTAATTGCTAGAATAATTCCACCTTTACTTGTTCCATCCATTTTAGTGATTACAATACCAGTTATATTTACTAATTCTTTAAAAGCTTTAGCTTGTAATACACCATTTTGA
>CAMESA010000025.1 GCA_945935945.1 uncultured Mollicutes bacterium
CAATTATTATTGCTAACCCTGAAAACGGAAAAGAATTACAACTTGAAGAAGGATGTATTATTGCAAAAAGACATATTCATATGACACCAGAAAATGCTGAATATTACCATGTTAACAATGGCGATATCGTTTGGGTTAAAGTTGAAACAAACGGAAGAAGCATTGTTTTTGGAGATACTGTTATTAGAGTTAGTCCAAAATTTAGCTTAGCAATGCATATTGATACTGATGAATGCAATGCTGGAAATTGTTTTGGTCAAGTTTTTGGCGAAATTATTAAATTATAATGAGCAAAACATACACACATATTTGTAAAGGCACATGTTCTAGACAAATTACCATTGAACTTGATGATAACAACAAGATTGTTGATATAAAATATCTTTATGGTTGTCCAGGAAATACTGAAGGAATTCGCAGATTAGTTCGTGGAATGGATATCAAAGATGTTCATGATCGTTTAATTGGTACAAAATGTGGTTCAAAATCATCTAGTTGTCCAAATGAACTTGCTTTAGCAATTGAAGAAATTTTAAAAAATTAGACTCTTCGGAGTCTTTTTTAAAAAAGATTTACTAAATGATTGAAAGACCCTGATCATTATTATATATTATTAACACTTATCCAGAATTGCGTATAAATTAAGTGAAAAAGCGCAATAGCAACTCTTGTTAAACAAGTAAGTGCTCTTCTTAATGGCAAGGTTCCACAACCTTGAACGATGAGTGGTATGTTCGATATGGCTTCCCAAATTGTGGAGGCTTTTTTTATAGATAAGGAGTTTAAAATGAAAGAAGAAATATTATTTACAAGCGAAAGCGTTTCTGAAGGACATCCTGACAAAGTATGCGACCAAATTTCTGATGCAATTTTAGATGCAGTTTTAAAAGAAGATCCTAATTCTTTTGTTGCCTGCGAATGTTTTGTAACTGAAAATTTTCTATTAATTGGTGGCGAAATTACAACAAAAGCAAAAATTAATTATGAAGAAGTTGCTAGAAAAGTAATAAAAGATATTGGCTATGACCGCGATGAACTTGGTTTTAATTATGAAAATGTTCAAATTCTTAATAAAATCAATACACAATCACCTGATATCAGACAAGGTGTTGAAAATAATGATTTATTAAAGACTGGTGCTGGCGATCAAGGGATTATGTTTGGTTATGCAACAAATGAGTCTGATGGCTACATGCCTTTACCTATTTGCATTGCTCATAAATTAGTTCGAATTGCAACAAAACTTAGAAAGTCAAAAGAATTTAAACATGCAAGACCTGATATGAAATCACAAGTTACAATTGACTATACAAACGAAAAACCAAGAATTAAAACAATATTGATGAGTTGCTCTCATGATGAAGATTATGATGAAGTTGAATTCAAAGACTTTATTAAGAATAATATTATGATTCCAGTTGCTCTTTCTTTTGGTTTAAATACAGATTTTAATGTTTTAATCAATCCAACAGGAAGATTTGTTGTCGGTGGTCCAAAAGGCGACACTGGTTTAACTGGAAGAAAGATAATTGTTGACACATATGGAGGAAGTGCTAGACATGGTGGTGGTGCTTTTAGTGGAAAAGATCCTTCGAAAGTTGATAGAAGTGCTTCATACTATGCTCGTTACATTGCAAAAAATTTAGTTGCTGCAAATGTAGCAGATAGATTAGAAGTTCAATTATCTTATGCAATTGGAAGAGCTGAGCCACTTTCAATTTCAATCTCAACATTTAAAACAGCACATTATCCAGATGCAAAGATACTTGAGATTATTAACAAAGTATTCGATTGTAGACCTGGCGCAATTATTAAAAACTTTAAAATGAGAACACCTGAATTTTCTTATAGAGAGATTTCAAATTATGGTCACTTAGGTAGACCTGATCTAGATTTACCTTGGGAAAGACTTGATAAGGTTGAGGAAATCAAAGAACTACTTAAATAATATATTCGTTTTAGAAGGTAAAATTTCCAAAAAACCCTGCAGAACTCAACTATTTTTGTAAAATTATTATTTTTTTCTATTTTTCATCTATTGATTTTTCTTGTTTTGAGTTATAATAAAATAAACAAAATACATAGGAGGTATCATAAATGAAATATCAAATAGTTGGTAAAAACATTACTGTCACTGAAGCTATTTCTAACGCATTAACAAAGAAATTAAGCAAGATGGATAAATACTTCAAAAATGATGATGAAGTAGTTTGTAGAGCAGTAGTTAGAACTTATAAGAAAAACGAAGCAAAAGTTGAAATTACAATTTTCAGTACTGATACTACTTTTAGAGCTGAAGTTAAGAGTGATGATTTGTATAAGGCATTCGATCTCGCAATTGATAAATTACTTGGCCAAATGAGAAAACTCAAAAGTCAACTCAAAAAACGTTATGACCGTGCAGGAGTTGGTAAAGCTATTGCTTTTGAAGCTATTAAAGATGAAGAAGAACAAGAGGAAACTGCAAAACCAGTTAGAACTAAAGTCATTCATCTGAAACCTATAACAATTGAAGAAGCTGCATTACAAATGGAAGCAATTGGTCACGATTTCTATCTATATTTAGATACAGACGATGAAAAAATCAGCGTTGTATATAAAAGAGAAGATGGAGGTTATGGCTTACTTCAAGCTGATAACAAAACTGACATTAAATAGGAATATCAAATTTTGATACTCAAAACGTCATGAAAATGGCGTTTTCTTTTTACATTAGTAAAGTTGAATGATAAAATATTGCCATGGCTAAAATATTAGCAACAGATTTAGATGGAACTTTGTTTTATCCAAAGGATAATATAGGTATGATTTCAAAACCAAACCTTTTTTTCATTCAGTCTTTTATTGATAATGGAGGAAAGGTTGTTTTAATCAGTGGAAGATCGCATTCATATATTAAAAAAGTTATTAATAGGATAGGAAGACCATGCGCTGGAATCTCTTATAATGGCGGATGCGTGTATGATGGTGAAAAATTAGTTCGTTCAAAAGCTATTCCTAATGATGAAGCAAATGAAATCATTGAAGAAATTAAGAATACCTATAAAATTCCTGGTATTTTTTTAATGACAGAGAATGGTCTTTCAATTTATCTAAGATACAAAAGTAAATTTATTCGCTGGCTTTATAAACTTTATTATAAAACAACAGGAATATATGCTGAAAATTTGCTTTCTAATGAAGAAGATTATTACAAAGAGCTAAAAGAGGGCAAAATTTTTAAAATAATGATATATTTTGGTCTAGGAAAACGTAAACAAAATAGAGCAAAACAAATAAATAGCATTTTAAGAAATGTTTATGATAATGTTGAATGTAATCGGTCAAAAAACGTAATTGAAATTACAGCAAAAGATTGCTCTAAAGCCTCTTCATTATTAGATTTATTGTCTTCGATGAATGCATCAAAAGATGACGTTTATGTTGTCGGAGATAGTGGTAACGATATTTCAATGTTTAAAGTTTTTCAAAAAAATAGTTTCTGCATGGGCCACGCACCTAATGCAGTTAAAAAATATGCTAGATATACAATAGAAAAGTTTGAAGATTTATCTAGATATATTTCAGAAAAATAGTAAAATAGTAAAGTTAGGAGAAATTAAAATGGAAACTATTAGCAGAGTTATTGTGTCACTTGTTTATTACAATTCATTAGTTAGGGATACTCTTGAATACACATTAAACAAACCAGATGGTTTTGACACAAAATATTACGATTATAAAAGAAACGGAATCGTTAATGAAATTAAACTTAACACACCTTTAAAAGTATTTTTAGATCAAAATGGTGAAAAAGGTGAAGATTTAAGAAAAAGATTAGAAGCTTTTGGGAATGAATTTTATAGTGATGCATCAACTGTCATCGTTAGAAAAAACGAAGAATTAAGAATTGATCATGCTCAAAATGTTAAAATTTTCCAAAATGTTATCCCATTACATGAAGAATTAAATTCAATTATTCAACTTCATGTCAATCACGCTAGAACAAACAATATTTTAGAAGAAAAAGTTGCAAATCTTGTTGCTGCTGATGAAAGATTTTACAGAGCAGTTGCTTTCTTAACATTAAATGGTGAAATTGATCGTCAATTCGAAGAATTCAACAAAGTAATGAGAGAATCAAAAGGTGAAGCTACTCCACAATCAAACTTCATTCAAAATGATTTAAATGAATTAGTTAAATGTATCGCAACAGTTAGACAACACGCAACATGTAAAGATGAACTTTATACAAACGCTTTAGATGCAATTTTTGCTTCAATTGAAATGATGAATGGTAAAAGAGATCTTCCAAAAGGTAAAACTTTTGCAGATGTCTTCAATGATTGTAACCAAAAAATTGCTGCATTTGTTCAAGATGCAGAAAAAGCTTGGAGAGATACATACACACCTTGCTTAAACGAACTCATCGAAGATACAAGAAGCAGACAAGAAAACCAAGCAGAAAAACCAGAAGTTAAACCTGAATAATAATCAATGAAAAATAATTATCCAACAGAAAACAAAAAAACAAATAACTTACTTAAAGGATTCACCGTTAAACAAATTATTTGGTTTATTATTGGTGTTCTTATTGCACTAAATGCCTTGATTTTCTTAATCTTAGGCCTTATAAATGATTATGCTTCATTGCCATATTCACCATTCAAAGTACCAAATGATGGAATGATTAAGACTCTTGGTGGTATTGACTTTAAATGGTTTGGTGTCATTACATTAATTCTTGGAACATTCATCTTCACTTTATCACTTAGCATGGCTTCAAAAGCTGAAGACAGAGAAAAAGAAAGAGAAGCTAGAAGAGAACAAAGAATTAAAGCAATGGAAGAACAATCAAAAAGTGTTGTATTAAATTTTGAAGGAACATCTAGTTCAATAGAAAAATAATTTATAAAACAAAGAGGCATTTGCCTCTTTTTATATTTGTACTATTTATATTTATTTGTCCATAAAATAATAGAAATATTTACAAATAAGTTAAAGCAAATTAAAATAATAAAAAAGGAGTTTTTATGAAAAAAGTTAATTTATTTTTAATTCCAGTTGCAATTACAGCTTTTGCAATTACATCATGTGGAAATAAAGAAATATCAAAAGAAGAAGCAGGAAATGTTGTTAAAAAGGCTGCTGCAAAAGAAGTCCCTGAATACACAACTATTACTTTAACTACTGAACTTGTTAAGTATAAATTTGACATAAAAGGTGAAGGATTAGAAGGACTTGGTATTTCTCAAGAAGATTTTGATGCTAGTATCAAAGAAATGGGTTTTAAAGAATTAAAACCTGGATCAAAATTTGAAACTTCAATTACATTTAGCGAAGCAAAAGAACAATATCGTTTTGCCAATCTTGATGAAGTTTTAAAAGAATTAGATGCAACAACAGCAAAAAATAGCAAAATCAAATATTATGCTGTTGGTGATGGCGTTAAGGTTGAATACTCAAATAGCATGGAAAACAAAACTGAAGTTGGCGATAATAAAATGTCAGTTTCTTCAAGCGCTTATGCTTCAATTACTCTCAATGAATATGCATTAGCTACTGAATTATATAATGAAGCAACTGAATCTGCAGCTACAACAATAGGTGATAAATCATCTTCAGTTTATTTTGAATTAGGCGTCAGAATGAGCCTTTCATTTAAATAATTTTTCAAAAATAGTTGAGTTCTGCAGGTTTTTTGAGAAATCTTTAGAAAAATAACTGTATAATTATGAACTGCTAGGAGGAAACTTCTAGCAGTTTTTATATCGGATTTTTGGTATCTTTTTATTTTTCTATACAATCAATTTTGATGTTACAGGAAATTTTTAAAAGATTTATCTTTAATCAACATGAAGTTATATGGACAATAAGTAACGATTATCCGTTTATAAATCTACGCCCCGTTAAATGCGATATAACGGACAGGGTTTTAAGGTCAATATCCTAACACGGACATATCGCGATAAAAAAGAGGTTATTCTACATATCACATTCAACTTGAAAAGAAAGCTATAAGAGCGCGAAATGAATTTTTTCATTTAGTTTTTTCAATTAACAAACTATATAAAAGTGTTAACAAATTTAAAAAATATGTTAAAATGTTTACAGAGGTTATAATTATGGTAGGAAAGAAAATTAAATACTATCGCCTTAAAAAAGGGTTAACATCTGAACAATTGGCAAAAGAGGTAGGCTGCACAAAAGCAGCAATTTCACTTTATGAAAGCGAAGAAAGAGAGCCAAGTAAGGAAATCTGCAAAACTATTGCGACTGTTTTAGGTGTGCCTTGGATTGAATTGATATCTAGAAGTGATAATAAATTAGCTTTTGACCATATCAGTTTTAGAAAAAAACAAAAAGCATCAAAAAAAGAAATCGAATTACTTAAGATGGAAATTGAAGAAAAATGTGCTGATCGTATTTCTTTGATGAATATTGTTGGGCTAATTAATTTTAAGACCTTCAAACCACAAAAATTATCATATGATTGTAGCGCCTCTGAAAACGCTAAAATTATAAGATCCCTATTAAGCCTTCCTTCTAGTGGCCCAATTTATTCCATCACTAATGTTCTCGAACATGTAGGCATTATTGTTTTGTCTTTTGAGTGCACTGATGAGATAGATGGGATTAATGGATTAGTTAACGGCATTCCATATATTTTCTTTAACTCTAAAAATAGAACCATTGAAAGACAAAGATTCACAATTGTTCATGAGACTTGTCATTTATTCTTTAATGATTCAGAAGGAAATAAAACAGAAAAAGAAATTGAAAAATATATAAACCAAGTAACTGGAAATGTTTTGATTCCTGACGATGATATCTATTCTATTTTTGGAAAAACAAATAGAAACATCACAATCTATTTAAGAGACAATGTTGCCAAGCAATATAAGATTGCTCCTTCTTGTTTATTAAATAGGTTTTTAGAAGCCGGAGTCATTACAGAAATGTATCATAAAAATTATTTTATTTATTTAAATAAAAACTATGGTAGAAAAGCTGAAAAAACTCTATTAGATCCTATTAAAGATTCTGAAGAACCAACTATTTTCACACAATATGTATATTTAGCTTTATCTGAAGAACTTATATCTGCATCTAGGGCTGCTAAATTTTTACATGTACCGCTTTATGATGTGATGCAAAACATGAGGGTAGAATAATATGAAAAAGTTTTTATATTGTGATTCATGCTTTTTAATAACATTTTATCAAGACGGATATCTTGGTTTTTTGTCACAATATAAAACCCAATTCTTTATTTCCAAAACTCAAATTGAAGGTGAATTAATCAAACCATCCGATTTGGCAACAATTGTCAGAAAAAACATTACTGTAATCGAAGAAGATAGAGATGAAATCAAAGATAAAACAAATGAATTTTCTTTGCTATATGGAACTCTATCAACCTATGATTGTCTTTGCATGGCATATTCAATTTTGGATGGTTATTGCTTAATAACTGATGATAAAGCATTCCAAAAGAAATGCGCAATTCATGATATAGAAATAAAGACATCTAAAGAAATTATAGATGAGTTTTTAAAAGGAAGAATATGAAATTGATTATTTCTTTGTTATCGAAGCCGATTCATATGAAGATGCTTATAATAAACTTATGAACGAACATTATTTGATGGCGAAGCACTTAAAGATATTCTAGATAAAATAGAATAGCCTGAATGCTAATTATTGAGCAAAATAATTAAAAAGTTTAAACCTGGTGTCCGTCCAGATTTTTCACGAGGTTTTTATGCGATAAGTTACTAATTACATATAGCTCTATTTACAAGAGTAAATATAGCAAATAATCTCAAAAACCCTGCAAAACCCCACTTTTTCGTACGCATTTTGACGTTCAATCGTGATCTTAAATGTCGATATACGGACATAAAATCATAAAAAAAGAGGAATATAATCCTCTAATTGATGTAAATAACGTAAAGGAGCTTGTGCTTCGTATTTCTTAGAAGTGCATGTCGTATATTTCTTTGGGCAAGTTCCACACATAAGGAAATCTATCTAACTTCTTACAAAGAATCTTTGATTAAAGTTTTGATGAATTTTCAATGATTTGATTATTCTTTATTTATTTAGATATTGTCGTTGGGTCACATCCTATAGCTTCAGCAATATCTTTTCAGCTTCTTTCATGAGCAAGCATAGAAGCAATTGTGTTCCTGTTGTCGTTTGTTAAATACGACATCAATAAACCTTCTTTTTGCTGTATACAGGAAATTTTATTATGATTTATCGAACTAAAATCCGGATTTTACTTAAAACGGAATTTAAACATATTGCAAAATAAACCACAAAACAATATAATATGGTTGAAAATGCAAGTATGACTAATTTTGAAAAGATTTCTAAAATTATTAAATATAATGGCGGTTATGTTACTGGAAGAGATGTTAGTGAAGCAAATATTCCGACATCCGCCCTTTCACAATATATAAAAAAATATAATCTTATAAAACAGTGTCCAGGGTTTTATTCAACTGAAGATTGGATGGCGGATGATTATTTTATTTTTCAATATCAATACCCAAAACTAATTTATTCTTTCTATGGCGCAGCTTATCTTCATAGACTTGGTGATTTTATACCAACATCTTTAGAAGCAACTGCTCCAAAAAATTATCGTCCATTTCCTCTTCCACGAGATGGCGTGATTCTTCATACGGATACAAGAGATACGACATATAATCTCGGTATTAGTGAAGTTGAAACATCATTTGGCAACAAGGTTAAAGTTTACGACATTGAAAAGACAGTGTGCGATTTCATTAGAAATAGAGAAAAACTGGATTCGGAATCTTTTGTTAAGTGTGTAACCTGGTATAGCAAAAGAAAAGATAAAAATGTGAATAGGCTTATCCAATACGCACGTATAATGAAAATTGAAGATAAAGTAAATAGTCTAATGGAGGTACTTTTAAATGAAAATTAATAAGAATTCATTACAGGCTAGAATCAAAAATTTGTCTAGTCAAAAAGGAGTTCCTTCAAACGTTATTCTTCAAGATTATTTCTTTTACGCATTCAATAAGACGTTCCTTATAATCACGTTCATGAAATCGTGAATATAAACATCTTCAAAAAAGTAATAAAAAACACGCACTTTTTCGTACGCGTTTTGACGATCAATCGTGGCGGAGAAAGAGGGATTTGAACCCTCGCTCCTGTTACAGACTATGAGCTTTCCAAGCCCACCCCTTCAGCCTCTTGGGTATTTCTCCGAACTGGTAAATATAATATCAATATTTTTGACATTTGTCATTCGTTTTTCTATGTTTAAAGGCCAATTTTTAATATAATTATCGTTGTGAAAGAAATTTTAATTACTAAAGAAAATTCAAATCAAAGAATTGATAAATTTATCAGAAAATTTTTAAATGAAGCACCTCTTAGCCTTATTTATAAAACTTTTAGAAAAAAAGATATCAAGATAAATGGCAAACCTGTTAAAGAAAACTACATTTTATGCGAAGGTGATGTTTTAAGAGTATATATTAGCGATGAAAAAATAAATGAATTTAATAAACCAAAAGACATCAGCAAAATAAATTGTTCCTTAAATATAATTTATGAAGATCAAAATATCTTAATTGTGTTTAAACCTAAAGGCATTTTAACTCAAGGGGATAGCACGGAAAAAAGAATGACGCTTTCTAATCAAGTCCTATCCTATTTATATAATAAAGGTGAGTTCAAAAATGATGGAAGTTCGTTTACTCCTTCGCCATGTCATCGACTTGACAGGAATACAAGTGGTCTTGTAATTTTTGCAAAAAACGTTATCTCTAGCCAAATTATAATGGAAAAACTTAAAACTCACGAAGAAATCACAAAAAAATATTTACTTTTAGTTAAAGGGCAAACTGAAAAAAGTGGAGAAATTGATGCACCATTAAAAAAAGACGAAAATAGTGGCTTTGTTAAAGTTGCAAGTTTAAATAACGGTGGTAAAAGTGCAAAAACTATTTATAAAACTCTTTCTTTTAATTCTGATTATAGTTTAGTAGAAGCAACTTTAGTTAGTGGCAGAACTCATCAATTAAGAGTTCACTTTTCTTACATTAAACATCCTATTGTTGGAGATTCAAAATATGGTGATTTTGTTCTAAACAAAAAGTTTAATGCAAAATATGATTATGACAGTCAGTTTTTACATGCTTATAAACTAATTTTTAATATAAAAGATGGAGAACTTGGCTATTTAAACGAGAAAGAATTTATAGCTCCATTATCAAAAAAAGAAAAAAATATTCTCGATGATTTAGGTTTAAAATTATTGTAGATTTTTTAGGTATTTTCATATTTTTCAAAAATAATTCAGTGTATAATAGTCAAGGGTAAATTTATGGAAGAAAAAACTTTAAAAAATTATCATAGATGGTTAAACAGCAATGCTGTTGACGAAAAAGATAAAGAGATTTTAAGAAAAATGTCAGAATCTGAAATCGATGATG
>CAMESA010000026.1 GCA_945935945.1 uncultured Mollicutes bacterium
TGTGTATCCTTATGATAATGTGAACCACGATTAACATAAGCATAGCAATGTTCATCATTGTTGATTACTTGTTTCATTTTTTCTGTGATAGGCATAATATTTTTAGCAGATTGTGTCATGTGATTAATCGTAACAAGATACTTTTCTAACTCTACACAATCATTACTATACCAATCATCATCAATAGTGAAGTTAAAAGTAATATAATCTAATTCTTTTTTCCCATCAGGTTTATGAATGAAATAAGAATTTAAGCCTACACTACTTAATAAATTAACTAAATAATCAACAATATTTGTACTTTGAACTGGTTCAACTGGTTCAATATTTTCATTCTCATTCATTTCTATTCACTCCTTTGTGCAACTGCGACAGTATACATACGATTATCGTCATAATCATAAACAGATGTAATATCGTAATAATTACCGTCATACAAAATACGATCAGAAGGAATAATTGTTATCGTTGGATGAGTTCTAAATGTAAACTTTTTAGAAATTCGATTATATAATTCTACACCGTCTTTAATATATTCCTTACCCGTATTATTACTAACCGAACAGCGTGGCTCATAAATCACTTGCCACTCTTCTTCACAAATCCCATTGGTAGGCTCAGAATAATCTTTGTGTTCAATCGTAATTTTATGGTTTAAGTCACCAGTCTTAGGAATATACTTTTTCTTAATAGTTGGCATTATTCAACACCATCCAATGCAGAATCACTCATATAATACCAATGAGTTCCTAAAAGTTTACCAATTGTATAGTTGACTTCAGTTGTATCAGTTTCAAGTGTTCGATTATCATAAAAATGTGATGTGAGAACTAGGATAGCCATAGCAATCTCTGGATATTCGTCTAATTCTTCTAAGCTACGTTTTGTATAAGTTTGCACATATCCTTTTGCTGCTTCTAGCATCACTTCAATCAAAAAATCATCTAAATCATAATCGACACGCAAGAAACTTTTAGCTTCGACAAGTGTTAGTGCGCTTGGTTTTAATAACAATTGTCTTCCCCTCCTTTGTTCCTCATAAAGACATTCCAATTTCCATGTGATTTTAAACCACACCATGACTCTGTATCTGTTACAGTTTTTACTTCTCCAATATGCTTAAATAAGGAAAATGGTAAATGCTTAGTTATGCGATTGAGAATATCTTTATTAGTAACAAAATGCACAATATTATTATCATGTTTTGGATTAATTAAATGTTTAATTCCTGCCCCATTAAATGTAACAACTTGTAAATTAGGATTATGAATAGCATTGCCTACATACTCAGCGATAGCACCACCTAATGAATGACCAATAATATAAGTTTTTTTATTTGGATCATAACCCTCTAACACTAACTCTAATGCCTGATAGAATTGTCGTGGCTTACAAAAAATCATTTGAATATTTGTTAACCAATCTCGTAATGAGTTTGTTCCACAAAATACAACAATGTCATGATCCTCATACTCAAAAATCTCAGCTCGTAAACCATTAAGTTTCACTGTTTTGGTTTTTAACCCGAAATCGTCAGGATACGACAAATTGTGATAAATGATACTTGCGTGAAAGACTAGCTTTTGATACAATTTAGTAGTTAACATAAGGTTTCACTTCCTGTCGAATAAAAATTTGAATTTTTCATTTAATTTCGGTTAAAAATATTAGAGTAATTAATATAATATTTATAAATGAGTTAAGTGAAAGGGATGGTTTTTCTTATGTTAGATGGATTTGTAAAAAAATCACCAGTTAAACTTAAAGATTTGGCAGAATACATGAATATTGCTGCTCCATCTTTATGTAAAATCATGAAAGCTAAGTTCTATATGTCAAATGACGACTACGATAAAGTTTATGACTATATCTCTAGTCACAATGGCATAGTTCCGAGACAAGATAACGTTAGTGCCTATCCAAGTGATAAATCTAAGGGTAGTTGGGATATTTGGATAGATAATCAATTTGTTGTCACAATGATATTCTCTAATGACGATGATCTTCTTAATTTCCTTAATGGAAATGACGGAAGATTATGGTTCATTAAAGAACACTTTATGAACAAAGATGATATTGTTTATGACAACAGAATTGCTTTAAGAGGTCATACTAAAAAGTAAGGGGATATTATTCCTCTTCTTTTTTCTTTTTCTTAGTTGGTTGTTTTGGTTTAGGTTTTTCAACTTCTACCAATACGGCTTCTCCATGAGTTACTAAGGCTTTTGCTTCAGTTTCATTTAATTCATAAGTTTTACCTTTATGAAGTGGAGTTCCATCTAAAACAACTGAATGTGTAATTTTAACAAGCATTTTATCACTCCTTTTCTAGTTTTTAGATTAGAAAATTAACTTTAAGCATATAATAAGATAGAGAAATTGCTTTCTCTACCTTATATGTGTTTAAATTAAGCTCCTAATTTGATAGCTGAGATAGCTCCTGGAGTTACAACTTTAGAGTCTAAACGTGCAACACCAACTAAAGCTACCATGTCGTTAGCAGCGTATAATTCATGTAATTGACGAACTGAAACATCAGTGCGTAAACCAACAGTAAGTGCGCGTTTAACATCGACAAACATTGCAACAACGTTTGATTGAGTTCCCATTGCAGGCATGTAAGGACATTCTACAATGCGTTTACCAAAGATTGTTAAGAATTCACCTGAGTAGTCTGGTTTTAAGATAGCACGTCCGTTAGCGTCTTCGATTAAAGCTAATGCACGAACAACTGAAGGGTGGCATAAGAAAATAGCATTTGGACGACATTCGTGTGGTAAGTTATAGTAAGCATTTGTAATGTCAGCTAAAGAGATAGCGTCTTTTTTTGCAGTTACTTGTTCAGATGCTTTTTGTAAGTCAGTATTGCTAGCATCTCCGTAATGTAATAAACCTTCTGGTTGTCCTGATCCAGTACCAGTGATGATTGCTTCTTCAAATGCTTTTGCAAATGATTGTCCTAAACGTTCAGCAGCATGTGCGATTACGTTGAAGTTTACATCTTCTACTACTTCACGTGTAAATTTAACGATTTCAGCGTATTTGAAAGCATTTAATTCCACTTTACGGAATTCGCTATCTACTGTTGCGATTGAAGCTCCTTCTTTTACTAAACGAGCTTTAGATGCAGGTGCTACGTCTAATACTAAGCGGTGTGTTCCTGCTGTACGGATGATGTTAGCGTGTGCTAATACACTTGAATTGAAGTCGATTGCACGTAAAATAGCGCCTTCGATTGTTAATGGGATACTCATAGCTCCTTTATTAGCATCAGTGACTGTTGAAGCACCAGTTGGTAATCCTGCACCTGCAACGTATCCGTCACCTGCTGCACGTACTTCAGTTTTTGCTAATTCTTTGTTTGGTACTGATAATCCGTCAATGAATTCAGAACGGATTTCTTCGTATGTTTTTGTCATTTTATCTTCTCCTTTATCATTTTCATCGTTAATAACAATAGTAGAAGTGCGAATTTCTTCCTCCATTGTTTCGATTTCTGTTTCTAATTCTTTAATTTGTTCGATTACTGAGCGTAATTCAGTATCTTCTTCTTCTGTAAGAGAACGTGTTTCATCAATAGCCGTAGAAAGCATTGTTTTTTGTTTAGAAACTAAATCATTACGCTTCTCTTTTAAGCCTTTTAGCTTATTCATTGATTTCCTCCTCCTTTAAGTTTTCGAGCATTTCTTTGTACATAGTTAAGTCCTGAGCCGTTTTATCTTCAGTAGTATCTGGCTCTTTTTTTGTGTCTTCTTGTACAATTGCTTCTGCTACATCTTCTTTTTTATCTAATTGTGATAACATTTCATCTTTTAATAACTGAATTTCTGTTTGAATAGCTTGTTTTACATCATCTGTTAATGCAATATTTACTGAAACTTCTTCAGTTTTAGGTTCTTCAACTACCATTTCTTGTGGTTGTTCTTCTACTTCAACCTCTTCAATTACTTGATTTTCAGGTTTAACATAGGTTTCAAACGCTGCATTAACTGTCTCGCTAATCATTTTTTGTAAATCTTCAGGAGTTAGATTTCGTAATTCCATTAATAGATCATCTTCAGCTACAAATTCAGGTTCTTCAACAACATCAATCCCACGTGCTTGTAACTGTGCTTTAGTGTTGTTATAAGCACCTCTTCGTACAATTGAAACTTCAGATAACTCTAATTCATGAATATAACGCTTGAATGTTCCATCTGATTGACGTTCCCATGTTTCTGCTTTTTCTTTCTTACCACGTACTTCAGGTACATAGAAACCAAACGACATTTCTTGGAATAATCCAGATTTACATAATTCGTAATAGTTTTTACCGTCAGCAGTTGGAATTAAATTAGCAGACATATACAATCCATCTTCACGTTCTTCAAGTTTCAATGAATCGTTTTGGGTAGAAGCTAATAATGTCGCTTTATTGTGATTTCCTAGCAAGTCGATGTATCGGTCATTTTCTAATGAACGTTCAATCGCACGTTTAAAAGCACCTTTATCAACTTTTTCGATAAATCGTCTACGTTCACCTAATTGCTTAGACCAATCAAGACCATTAACTTTACCTTCAATCATTAATGCATCATCATTAATAGCTTCAAATTCTACTCCAACAGATCGTAATTCCATCTTTTGTTTCAAAAAATTCACCACCTTTAAGAGAAAATAAAAAAGCACATCAAAATGTGCTTTAATTTCATATTTATTGACATAAAAAAGACAGCGGAAAGGGAATTCGCTGTCTTTCTGATTGGGTATATAACATATAAAAATATATATTACAGGAAAAAGTAGAATTTAGAAATGAATCTAAATATGTGTGTAAGGTATGAGGTTGTAACTGTTAAAATAATCAAAAAACATAATGTAGGAGAAATTTTCTATTTTGTTTTTTATCTCATAATTGATAACAGGATTATATAAGAAAAGAGAGATATTGCACTTAATACAAAAAGTATTAAATCAATAAAAAAGAAAAATAATATTCAATTATTGTGTGAATATTTTATGAACAACCTCAATTAATATTATACACCTTTTGCCAGATATGTCAAATTTTTCTTTAAAACTCTATTATAATTGTAACATCTTCACCGTATACATCATTACAATAAGCATTTAACGTACTAATACTATATACATCTAAATCCAAACTATTTAAATATTCAATAACATCTGTTCTATTTTTGGCCCTTACAATTATATTTCCTGTTTGATAAGTGTTTGCCATATAATATTTCATAAGCACACCTAGTATGGAACTCTCTGATTATTCTTTTCTTTTTTATTATGAATTTCTGAGTATGATGTGCTTATTGATACTAAAAACAACATACAAGCTACACCTAAAGTAGCCACATCATAGGAATATACAATGGCCATATATCTAATAATTAAAAAAGCGCCTAAAAATAAGCAAATGTTACTAATATTTTTCTTAATAAAGTTAAAAATTAAACCTGCAATAATGACTAGATTTTTCATTCTTTATCACCTTCGTCAGTTGTAGTAGGTTTAGGTTCTTCAGTTTCTTTATCGTCTTTACTATTTTCAATACGATTATCACCGTCTTTAATCATTTGTGGTGAGTCAATAATTTTATTAGTCTTAGCGTCAAAAGTAGTAGACATGTTCGGTACAAACAATGTTCCTTTATCTGGGTAGTACATGACAGAGCCGAGCGTCAAGCGTATGAAATCCTGTGGCACAGGTGGTAAATTTTCTTTTACCCTCGCTTCCGACAACGACAAAATCCCCGATTCAATACCTGTTTTCAACGCATTATAACGTTCCTCTTGTGTTGATTTTAATACATCATCAGTATTAAATTTGAAGAAATATCCTTGTTCTTTCTCTTCATTTAATAATAATGAGCGATTGAACATAGTTTCAATAATAGCAATAATAGGTGAAATACTATATTGTAAAAATCGAATTGACATTGACTCTACTGAACCATAGGTGTTCGAACTAGCATCAATCATCTGCTCAGGTACACCAAATAAGTTACATAAATCAGTTGAAGTCTTAGAACGTGAAGCATTTAATCCTAATTCAGATGGTGAGAATGAAATTTTATCGTATTCCATTCCATCTTCTAAGATTACTAACTTACCTGCATTCTTAGAACCTTGAAATAATCGTTTCCAACTTTCACGTAATCGTGTTTGAGCTTCTTGACTCAGTGACTTTTGTAATTTAATAACTGAGGTTGGTGCAGAACCATTAGCCATAATATTTTTTGATAATTCAATTTCATTTAAAGCTAACTCAATTGTTCTTTCCCCTCTAGCAATAACACCTTTACCACTTAATCCACCATCATCTGAACCAATGGTAGCAATCATAATATCGTCTACACCTAATTTCTTAGTAGAACCTAGTACACTAACTTCAAAATCACGAACAATATACTGTTCTTCGGGATCAACTCTACGGTCAATGCTAACGTTTGATGGTTTTAAAACCCACATTTCAGAGATTTCATTACCATCACGCTTTACTGATACATAAGCGTTACCATGTAATACTAAATCTTGTGCAATTTGAGCTTTAAAATCATTACCAGTAGAGACTAAATTAGGGTTGTTATTGATTAAATCTAGTCGATAATCGTCATAAATACGTTCTACAACGTTATCATCTACATTTCGATACATTTCTACTTTTAAAGTTTTAATAGAGTTGACAATAATATCACAGCAGGCTTTCGCTACAGGAATAGATAATACTTGTTCAGCAGTATATTTATCATTGTCAATTCCACTAATACCCATCATATTAATATTTAAATTAAATTTTCGTTCTTCTAATTGAATTTCTTCTTCTTCAAAACGTTCTTCTTTAGTGAAGAATACATCTAATATTCCCATGAGGTGTTATTCCCTCCTCTCTACCAAAAAATAAATCCCCTATCTTCATAAACTGATTCAGACTCTACTCCATCTATAACACATGTACAAAAACAGTTAATTAATGCATCGACAATATCAATTTTTCCATTTGATTTCTTCTTATTGATATACATATTTAGGTTAGTGTCGTGATCTAATTTAGCATTTTGAACGTTAATCTCAAACAGACGATTATCTTCATAAAGGAAGCGTCTATCTAATACTACCTCACGAAACTTTTTAGTGCCTAAATGTAAATCTTTAGAATACTGAGGCTGTTCACGCATTAAATAGTTTTTATCTTCTAATTTTTGTACCGTACTCAACGCATTATATTTGTCGTAAGTAATAGATGAAACTTTTACTCCATATCTATCTTCAATAGATAAAATAAAATCTTCTACAAATTTATAATCAATAATTCTATTTCCACATGCATAACATAAACCTAAACGCTTATATTGGTCATATGGAACATCTTCACGTTGAATTTTATCGTCTTCACGGTCAGCAGGATAAAATACCCATGATTTTGCTACATATTTGTCCATAGCTTTATCATAAGTAAGCATAGCAACTGAGGTATTATCATTACTTTGCAATTATGTTACCGTATCAGCTCTTTATCTGATACTTCTTGTGTTTTCACACAAGTTCAGACTATCTCATCACCCACAACATTACTTGCTAGGGTGGCAGGCACTCTTGTTCTTTCACCATATAAAAAAGACTATAAATAGTCTTTTTTACTTAGGTTACTCAATTAGTCGTTACACCTTTCAGTCATTTCTGACTGACTCGGCACGATATTACCATATATTTACAATACTTAGGCTTCATCGTTAGCACTGTATATTAATACAGCACACCCCATATGGGTTCACCTGCTGTTATCTATACCATTACTGATATAGTGTCCAAAAGTTTAGACAAGTCAATACCCAACCATACTTCTTTACCTTTCCAATCGTATGAGTTGACTTCAATTCTACCTTCACGTAAATCTTCAAGTGAAATATATTGTTCTAATTCGTTACCATCTACGAAAATGTTTAAGTGTTTTGTTTTAAAGTTGGTCATTGCAGAAGGCATATCTATGGCTTCCTGACGCTTCTCCATTATGCTGTTCTTAATTACTTCTACTTCTAAAGCTAA
The DNA here is from genome assembly GCA_945935945.1 of uncultured Mollicutes bacterium. Next base: position 8,040 of record CAMESA010000026.1, read on the forward strand.
TGGATTAGCCTGGTACAATGACTGGTCTGTGAACCATTGTTTAGGATCATCTGGTTCGTATAATAAGGCAAAAATATTATCATTTTCAACCAGTCCATCCAAAACCTTCTTTGCATAATCTACCTGTTCAGTCATAGGATTATCTATAGATTCATATGCCGTAGAGATAATAATTCCCATACGCTCATCTAATGTAACTTGTGACGACTTCATACTTAAAATTGGGTATGAGCTAGGTAGTGCGCCGCTCTCATCTGATAACCAACCGACTGCTAATCGTCCATCGAGGCGATTGACTGAGTAGGCTAAAGGTCTATATACACTGTTATTAATTGTACATCGAATTTCTGAACGTAATGCTTTAAAATACTTTGAAATAAGAGGTGAATTATCAATTAATTTTACATATTCTTTATATAGTTGCGAGGAAAGTTCCCTATCTGGAACACCTGGCAACTGAATAATATTCAGAACGTGGATCAGACAATAACATTAAAAGTAGGAATATTAAAGCACTTATCATTGTTTTACCGTTTTTACGTGCAATCAACATAACTGAAAGCTCATATCTACGTTTATTATTTGACTTTCTTTTCATACATAAAATATTCGTAATAAAAAACCATTGAAAACCTGCTAGATTGTCATAAGCGTTTTTACCTGGCATAATATTAACTAATTTTAAAAATTCACAAATTGCTGAAAGCATAGTTTCGTCAATATAATAATCATCAGAATCAATTGAGTCTATAAACTCTTGACATTGCTTTTTTACATATTTACCAACATTTTCATTATCTTCTCTAATACAATTTATCGCATATAAATAAGCCTTACTGTTCTTTATTAATTCAGTCACCAGACCACCCCCTTTAATCTACTCTTTAGATTACTCGTATTTAAACATATAACCTTTATACGTTTTTCCATATTCATATTTCTTAGCAGCAGTTGAAATATTTCCAGCTCTTAAAAGTTCACCAAATAATTCAATGGATTTTTCAGATAAAGATTTTACACTTTCAAAAGTCCCCAAAAGCTCACCATTTTTATAGATAGAAACTCTCTTATGTTTCTTACTAGCTCCCTTTTTGCCTGGTAAGCTAATTTCTTTTATTGGATCGTATTCACACCAACCAACAGAATTTCCAAACTTTAAATAACGATGAATTGTAGTTTTATGAAGATTAAATACTTCTGAAACATCTTGTGTACTTAAAAAATGATTAAGAGGCTTATTAGCGTTCCAATACTCACACACTTTTCTTTTTGTATTGTTAACATCTTTCTCAGAAGCGATTTTGTTAATATAATTAATATCAATATCTCTTTCTAAGGAGAGAATATCAATCAGTTTTGATTTCAATATATTATTTACAATATATTCCGTATCGTTCTTTCTAGCATCAATAATAAAATAGTTTTTATTGTGTTCATAACCATTTATTACAGCTAAATCATATTTATACATATCGTTCTCACGTTGAAACTCATAAGTGCCAAACTCACTGTATTCATAGTGTGGTCTGCCATGAACTTCAACAATAATATTATAATCAGTTAAATAAAAATCATATCGCTTAGGATTTATGAATTTAGGTGAATATTCTTTTTTATAATTTATTTTGTTAATATTTAAAATAGCCATAAAAACTCTCTCAGGAAATGATATTCCAGGTCTACACTTGGGGCAACTAAATCCATATGTACTTAATTTATCTAAACTTGTTATTTTGCGATAGCCACAATTATCACATTCTAATTCTGCTTTTTTAGAACTTCCGTATGAATAATTATAAGGTATTTCTTTGTCTACAAAATACTTTACAAGTTCGCTATTTACGGTGGCAAAATCATTTACACCTTTTACTAATTTCGCCATTATTATTCACCTTTTAGGTTTTTAAGAATTCCCATCAGTGGATCAGCTTCTTCTTGTTTTTTCTCAATCTGCGTTGCTGCAATTGTAGCCCTTGCAGATGGATCAAGACCTAATCGTGAC
>CAMESA010000027.1 GCA_945935945.1 uncultured Mollicutes bacterium
TGCTGTCATTGGTTTAACTAAACATACAGCATTACGTTTTGCTGGTAAAGGAATTCGCTGCAATTCAGTTTGTCCAAGCACAATCGTAACACCTATGACAATGACAACAGATCCTAAAACACTTGATGTTGATATGATGACACAAATGAGCAAACACGCTGATTTACGTGTACAACCATGTATGCCAGACGATGTTGCTAAAGTTTGTTTATTCTTAGCAAGTGATGATTCAAGACCAATTACAGGACAAGTTATCGTCTGTGATTACGGCTCAACATTATAATAAAATTTACTAATTAAAAAAGTCGGACATTGTCCGATTTTTTTAATTTTAGTGGGGTTTTGCAGGGTTTTTGAGAGATTTAAGAACAATTATACATTTTTATATTTATTTAAATTCAATCACTTTATATGCACTAAAATTTAGTATATAATACTAAATTATGGAGAAAGAACTTTTCATATTTTTTGATATTGCGAACAAAAATGATAGGACACTCATCCTTGTTCTTTTTTGTTTGCTTGTAATAGTTCTTTTATTATCTGTCTTTGCTATCATTATTTATTTCTATTTTAAGAGGACAAAAAATAAATATTTGAATAATCTAGAAAAACAAGCCAGCGTAATTTTTAATTATGCAGAGAAAAAAGTTAGTATCACTTATTTTTCAGATTTAAATGAGAGAAAAGAAATTTCTTTCGAACAATTTTTAAATTATTTCCCATATCCTGAGAGAAGCAAGATTGACAACTGGCTTAAAGAAGTTTTGATTTCTTCAAATTTAGATACAAATCCTGTTTCAGTATTTTTAAGTGATGCTGCAATTTTAAAAAATCGAAACAACCAAAACTTAAAGAAAACCAAAATGTCCAGAATTTGTTTTTGGGCAACTGGCGCAAATAAAAAAGAAGAAATAGTTTATACTCATGTTGTTGAATTTCGTTTTTTGCCATCGCTTTATAACAACAACAAAAAATCTTTAGAACACAAAGAACTTTATTCATATGATGAAGTGAAACGTTTATTTTCTAGAGGTTTGTTTACTCATGGAGTCATAATGGAAATTAAATTTGATAGATTTAATAATTTACACATTCCTTATAATCCATATTTTTTCCAATATGTTGTTTTAAATGAGATTTATAAAAGAGAAGATTCCATAAAACATTTTGTACCAAATGAGGCTTTCATCTTTTTTAAAGACGATAATCCATATGAAATTTATTTAGCATTAAAAAAGACAAAATATGAAACAAATTATAGACTTGAACGTCTTTTGATTATTTTAGAAAAGAAATTTCGCAAGATTTTTGAAACAATGGGTACTTTTTCAACTAACCATTTATCTTTAGTTGCTGCTAAATGTTCATTACTTTCAAATAATTTTGATAAAAACATTGAAACTTTAAATAATTTAATCAAACTTTTAAGAGAAGATAAAAAATCTACAGGTGTATATCGTAACGACAATGGATTTAAAGATAATATTGAGGATTCATATAACCTTGAAATTTCAAAATTAATTAAAAATTCTTTAATTGATATTATGTTTTTACCTGTTTATAAGGTTGCAAAAGTCCGCGTCCTTTTAAATGGCTATATTGCACGACCGGTTCCGATAAAATCTGCATTTGAAAACATCACAGACGCTAGAAAGTACGCGACAAAAAACAGTCTTAATAAAGAATTATCTTCATTAATTGCAAAAAAGACTATTCCGACTTACATAAATCAAAGAGAAAATATAACTTCAAAGTTATATTACCCGATTGTTCTTGATGAACTTGGCTTTATTTCAAGAAGTATTTCTAGAATGTCAAATGTTGATACTGTTAATTTCGCTTTTGTAATAAATTCACAAGAAATTGCAGAAAAAGAACATGACAAAGATGTTTTCAAGGACATCTTGAATTTGCAAGAAAAAGGTTTTGAATTTTATTTGCAAATTAAAAGAGGTGACTTTATATTAAAAAATGCATCTTTTGAAGCTTTTGATGGATATTTGGTTGATGCAAAGCTGAATAATAATGTTAAAATGGATAGCCGTGAGTACCTTAATGCTTACGGATTGATAGATAAATTAGCTTCATTTAACAAACCGGTTGTAAGTATAAATACAAACAGTTGGGCTGAAGTTGAAGCGTTACTTAAAACTGGTATTTCTCTTTTTGCCTCAAATGTAATCAACGAAGAGAGTCAAATGCCACTTGGAATCAGCAAAAAGAATTCCAAAAAATTACTTAATATGTATAAAAAATAGGGGTTATTATGAATATAAAAAACAAATCAATTACAAGTAGAGATGAAGATTTTGCTCAATGGTACACTGATGTCTGCAAAAAAGCAGAGTTAATGGACTACTCAGAAGTTAAAGGTTTTATTATTTATAGGCCTTACGGTTATGCAATTTGGGAAGAAATCCAAAATTATTTGAATAAAGAATTCAAAAAAACTGGTCATGAAAATGTTTATCTTCCTATGGTAATCAATGAATCTTTATTTCAAAGAGAAAAAGATCACATTAGCGGATTTGCACCAGAATGCTTAGTTGCTACAATTGGTGGACAAACTGAACTTCAAGATAGATTAATTATTCGTCCAACAAGTGAATGTTTATTCTGTGAACATTATTCTCACATTATTAAAAGTTATAGGGATTTACCAAAACTTTATAATCAATGGTGTTCAGTTGTTAGATGGGAAAAAACTACAAGACCATTTTTAAGAGGTAGTGAATTTTTATGGCAAGAAGGCCATACAATGCATGCAACTGAGGCTGAAGCAAAGCAAGAAACACTAAGAATGCTTGATATTTATGACAAAATGGGTAGAGATTTACTTGCTATCCCTTTTGTTAAAGGTAGAAAAACTGAAAAAGAAAAATTCGCTGGTGCTCTTGAAACATACTCAATTGAAGCTTTAATGCATGATGGAAAAGCTTTGCAAAGCGGAACAACACATTATTTTGGTGATGGTTTTGCTCGTGCTTTCAATATTCAATATTTAGACAAAGACGGAAAAATCAAAACCCCTTATCAAACAAGTTGGGGTGTATCAACACGTCTTTTAGGTTCAATTATTATGGTTCATGGTGATGACAATGGATTAGTTTTACCTCCATATGTTGCTCCTATTCAAGTTGTAATTATTCCAATCAAAATGAACGAACCAGGTGTTTTAGAAAAAACTAGAGAAATTAAAGCAAAACTTGAAGAAGCTGGAATTAGAGTTAAATTAGATGATAGCGACAAAACTCCAGGTTGGAAATTCTCAGAATACGAAATGAAAGGCATCCCTTTACGCCTTGAAATTGGACCAAAAGATTTAGCAAATAATTCTTGCATGATTTGCAAAAGAAACGATGGAACAAAAGAAAAATATTCCCTTGACGAAATCGAATCTACAATTACTAGTTTGTTAGAAAAAGTTCACAAAGAAATGTATAACGCCGCTTTAAAACACTTAATGGCTCATATTAAAGAAGCTCATAGTTATGAAGAAGCTAAAGAAATCGTTAATAATGGTGGTTACTGCAAAATGATGTGGTGTGGAGACAGAGCTTGTGAAGACAAATTCAAAGAAGACACTAATGCAACAGCAAGATGTATGCCATTCGATCAAGTAGAATTTGACGACGTGTGTCCAATCTGTGGTAAAAAAGCAAAGTATGTTGTATATTTTGCAAAGGCATATTAACTCGTTAAATGAATTTTATTGAGATGATTGCTCTTGGTGCATCTATGGCTGTAGATACCATGTGCGCAGGAGCAAGCGATGGAATAAAAGAACAAAATATAAAATATACTAAGGCAATTTCGATTGCCTTATCTTTTGGTATTTTTCAAGCCGGAATGGCTATTATCGGATATTTTTTAGGTTTTGCACTTAAAGATACCTTGTTAAATTACATACCATTTATTGCTTGTGCTGTCATGTTTTTACTAGCTTTAAAAACTATTATTGAAGCGATTAAAGACATTAAAGAAGCAAAAAAGGACGATAAAATTGTACAAAATAAAGCAAAAAAGATAGGATTTTTAGAAATCATATTTCAATCTATCGCCACATCAATTGATGCTTTATCCATCGGTTTTATTTATTTGTCGCTACCATTAATTGATGCTATGGTAACTTTTTCTGTGGTTGGAATAACTACTTTTGTTTTAAGTCTACTAGCAACAATTCTTGGAAAAGTTATCGGTTCAAAAATACAAAAAATTGCTCCATTTATTAGCGCTGCAATATTCTTAGCCCTTTCTATAAAATTCTTATGTGAAGGGTTAATTTGATAAATTATTTCTTTAAAATATTAGGCAACATTTTCACAAATATTTTCTTAAAGTTGCACACTAGAAACTTAAATTAAATTTAATTTCTACTCGTTTATCTACTGTTTTTATTACATTTTGATGCCTATCTCCCGATTCAAACTGAAACGAAATTATAAAATTTTATTTTGATTTAGTGCTTATAGCAAAAAATAAATTCGAAAAAATTTAGAAAATTGTTAAAATTGGCGTTTTTGTACTTAAATCAAGCACGAAAATGCTTTTTTTGTGGTATTATCTAAGTGGTGATTTTATGGAAAAAAAGATAAGAAGTTTTATTTATAAAGAATTCGGTAGTACTGCAAAAACAAGAGGTTACACTTTTGAAAGAAAAGAGAACACATTTGTCCTAAAAATTTCTGGAGATAGAGTAATTCATGAAATAAATGTTGATCAAATTGATTCTCTATTTTCAAAATACGAATTTGATGAATTTACAACTTTAGATTCATATCCTTTTAAATTAAAAGATCAAATTGATTATCAAATAAAGATTGAATATTTAGAGGGTGGAATGATTAAAGAAATTAATGGATATTCACATTATCCTGAATTTTATAATGATTTTATTTTAGATTTACATAAGATTGTACCTTTTAAATCAGTGCATTCTCTTCGTGTTAAAGAGGAAATGTTAGATAAAGATGAAAAATACATCACAAATTATGTTGAAAAAATGAGTATATATAATAAGGATAATACTTTGATGATTACACTCGACAAACTCAATGATTCCGAGTATGAAGTCGATATCGATGTTCCTGATTTAAAATCATTTTTTAAAAAAGACGATTTTGATTTTTCGTTGCCTATAAATTGTCATTATTTTACTTACATTGTTAATAAAATTTGTGGTTTTGCAAAAAACGGAACTTCAAGAAAAGGCAATTATGACGATTATATCGACATTCGTCTAGCAAATAAAAAACATAAATATTTTGAAATTGATGAAGAATGCATCAAAATGATGAAATCATTATTCTATTATTTGAATTTATTTTATAAATTACCTTTACTTAATGCTTTCGTGGATGAAGAATTTTCTAAAAACTATATTGAAAGCCATAAAAAACCTAATAATAAGGAAGAAGTTAGGAAAAATTTTGAATATTTAGTTTACCAAGAAAATTATTCAATCTTAAAAGCATTGAAAGAAGTAGCAAAAAATAATCAAAATTTTTCGATGTATGAACTTGTTTCAATCGCTTATAAGTCTCAAAAAGACTACTTTATTTATATTTTTGATATAAAAAATATGGAAAAAGGATTAAAAGAGGTTAGAATTCCATCTGAAAAAGAAAAAAATATCGTTAAATATTTTAAATATGAATACTTAAGTGATTTATCGATTTATGATCTTAGTAAAGATTATGATGTTTATTATTATGAAAATGATGGATTAATTCATTTGATTGTTGTATCTTCAAGATTTCCTGAACTTGAATATTTAAAATTAGATGAAGATCTAAAAATTAATTTGGTTGAAGTAATTAAAAATCATTATGGAAATAACTAATATTGAAATAAAAAATAACAAAAATGTTGCCCACATTGTGCTAGATAACGATGAAACTATACAAATAATTGGAAGTTTTTTGTATGGAAATGTTTATCATCTATTTTTAACTAAGATTGTAAACGACAAAAAAGTTTTATTTTCATATAAAACTAAAGATTTTACAGAAATAATCGAGCGGGCAGAACTTAAAAAATATGAAAAAAGCGACATTATTAAACTTATAAATTTAAGTGGTTTATATTATTTTGTGATTTTTTCAAATAATAAATTTTTCTGCTACAGTGTTGAACCATTTATCGAGCTAAATTTTGAATTGATTGATAATTTATCTTCTAAAGGACACGAAACAAATTTACATGTTAAAGACTTTACAATCTTTTATATTAACGATACTTTCTATGCGTTATTATTTATTGAAAATGAGCAAAAAGAAATTGAAACTCAAATTTTTGCTTCAAAAGAATTTAAAAGCGAATATAAAATAATCAAAAATTTCGGTTCTTTACATTTAATTGATGACACCGTCAATTCTTTATCATCATATTATAAAGATGGTTTGGTGTATGTACTTTTTGATTCAAAAAAGCATAAAAATTATTCTTCAAAAGTGATGATTTTTAAATATGATGAGGGGACAAAATTTGAGATTTTAATGCTTTCAAGCTACTCATTTTTAAGCAATGAAAGAAATGCATTTTTTATTCAAGGAAAGCAAAATAATCTATTTATTTCATCGATTTTATCTAAAGAAAATTCATCAAAAACTTTTCTCACTTTACCAAAAATTATTAGTTACGAAAAAGGAAAATTTCTCAAAAAGCCTGCAAAACTCATATTAAATCGAATTATTTCAGTAAATGATTTTGATTTTTCAAGCAAACTTTCATCCTGTTCTTTAGTAAAAATTGACGCTGATAAACCATTTAAATTATCTTTTAACAACACTAATTCAACAATGAAAATTCTCTTTTTTGAGCAAAAATTTGCTGTTGAAAAAGACAAGAAAACGATACTAATTTTAGATACTAAAAAAGCAGTAATTTCTCTTTTTATTTTGCTTGATGAAGACATTGTTGAAATTGGAATTAACAAAGGAGAAGAATTTGTCTCATTCTGTTTCAATCAATCAAATTTAGACTTTGATGTTGAAATTGTTAACGATAAAGCAATAAAGAACTTTCAAATTGGGAGCTTCAAAAATGAATAATGATTTTAGAAAAGGGCTCTCAAGTGAGGAAGTACAGATATTAAAAAAAGAAGGTAAGGTAAATAAATCAAAAAAAGTTAAAGGCAAAAGTCATTTCAAAATCATTTTTGAAAGCTTCTTCACCTCTTTTAATATTGTTTTATATTTACTTGCTTTTACTTTTTTGATGTTTCAAATTTTTTATCCTGATGGAATAAGATCAATTCCAATTACTAAATACGGATTTTTAACAACTATCTTATTTAATGCATTAACTTCCATTATTTCTCAAGAAATGTCAAAACACACTCTTGAAAAAATGAAATTAATATCAGATCCAAGAATTTTAGTCATTAGAGATGGAAAAGAAGTTGAAATTAATACAAACGAAATCGTTTTACATGATTCAATAATTCTTAAAACAGGTAAAGATGTACCATGTGATGCAATAATTGAAGAAGGAGAGCTTTACGTTAATGAATCAAATTTGACTGGTGAAAGTGATGCTTTAATAAAAAAGAAAGGTGACATCGTTTTATCGGGAAGTTTTGTTGTTGGTGGTTTTGCCATATTAAAAGCAGAAAAAGTCGGCAACGACACTTATATTTCTTCAATTGAGAGAAAAATATCTTCAATTCGCAAAAAGAAAAGCGAATTATTACTTAATATTCATAAAATTATAAATATTTTACTAATTTTTATTATTCCAGTTGTTCTTTCAGTCGGATTAAAGATGTTTTATGTTGGAACTTATCCAAGCGGAGGTAAACACTGGGTTTTTACACTTAACATAGTAACAAAATGTGGTGCTAGTTTAGTTGGAATGATTCCAATTGGCATGATTCTTTTATCGTCAATTACACTTAGTGAATCAATTATTAAACTATCGAAGAAAAAAACGATGGTTCAAGAATTATATGCAATTGAAAATCTCAGTCGAGTTGACACACTTTGTTTAGATAAAACAGGAACCTTAACAACGCAAAAATTTAAATTAGTAAAGACGATTACACTTCAAGATTTAGATATAAATTCAATTATGAGCTCTTATTTGAGCGCATTTAAAGAAACAAATCCTACTTCTGAAGCCTTAATTTGTGCGTTTGGCAACGATCCATGTTTAAAAATTGATACTTTTTTACCTTTTAACAGTAAAAATAAGTATAGTGCAGTTCAATTTGAAAATGGAGAAACGTATCGCCTTGGCGCTAGTGAGTTTTTAACAAAAGATCAAAGAACACTCGAACTCGTTAAAAGGTATTCTTTGGAAGGGTTTAGAGTTTTGTGCTTAACTAAAAATTCAATACCTGCTGCATTATTTTTGCTAAAAGACGAACTAAGAGTTGGAATAAAAGATACATTAAAATATTTTAAAGATTTAAAAATTGACATTAAAATTATCAGCGGAGACAATCCGATTACGGTTAAAGAAGTTGCAAAAGACGCTGGTGTTTTAAATTATGAAGCTTTTATCTCAATGGAAAATGTAAAAATTGAAGAAATTAAAGACATTGTTAACCAGTATACAATTTTTGGAAGGACTAGCCCTGATCAAAAACAAGAAATAATCAAACAACTTCAATTACAAGGTAAAAAAGTTGGGTATGTTGGAGATGGAGTTAACGATGTTACCCCATTACGACAAGCAGATTGTTCGATAGCATTACAAAATGGCGCTGACTCGACTAAAGCAGTGAGTGATGTTGTTTTGCTTGATAATGATTTTTCACATTTACCAGATGTATTTTTAGAAGGCAGAAGAGTTGTTACAAATATTCAAAGATCAATTTATTTATTTTTAACAAAATCATTTTTTGTCGCAATTTTCTCTCTTTCGAGTGTTTTTATGCCAATTGGCATGCCACTTGAAATTGAATCAATTTATATTTATGAATTTATTTCAATTGCACTTTGTGGATTCTTGTTGTCGATTGAAAATAATAAACCTGAACCAATAAAGGGGCGTTTTGTTAATAATGTGTTGCTAAAATCACTATATTTTGGAAGTTTTATGACAATTTCAGCCCTATTACCAGTAATTTTAAATCCTTTTGTTAATTACAAATATGCTTCAAGTCTTATCGTAATTTTTATTACACTTGCTGGATTAATTATTTTGTCAAAAGTCTGCAAACCTTATAGAAAATACACAATTTTTGTACTTTTAACTGGAATTATTTCATCCATTACTTTGGCTCTTGCTTTCCCAGACATATTTTTTAATCCTGGATATTTGAAACAAGCCCAAAATATAGAAGAACAATTTAAATTAATTTTTGACGATTTTTATAATTTAAATCTCTTTAAAAGCTTTACAAGCAAAGAATGGATTACAATTTTGATTTATTTAATTTTGAGCCCAATTGTTTTTTATTTGATTGATTTTACCACTAAAATTATATTAAAAAACAAAGCAAAAAACTTAAAAATTTGATATTTAAATGGATGTTTATAGATTAGAGGGGATTTTATCGAGTTTTAATACTTTTACTCAAAGAGTAAAATAGTGTATTATAATCAAGCCGAGGAGGTATATCATGGAAGAAAAAGAAGGTTTAAGTTTAGGTGATATTTTTCGTATTATCG
>CAMESA010000028.1 GCA_945935945.1 uncultured Mollicutes bacterium
CTATGCATGTCCAAACATTTTTCCTATTGATACGTTGCTTTGCTTTTAAATAATGCGAGTACATAAGTAGGTCTATTTTTGCAAAGAAAAAGGCTTGATAAGTTGTTTCTACTGTATCAAACCTATGCTTTCAATATGTCTTTCTTTCACCGAAATAATACGACTTCCGACAAAAGAAATTACTCTTTCTCACCAAAATAATACTAATTTTTATCGATTTTTCGATAGTTTTTTCGATTACACCCCTATTAACAGTATATTTTTGCTTCAACCACATTTTATATGAAATATGTCTAGTCTCAGTGCTCGAACAATATATTCGGCACTATTTCGGAAGCCTCTTTCTTTGTAAATCCAATCATTTCCAATTGTAGATAAAGAACATACAGCATAAGGAAATGCATCTGGTACGAGCTCTTGACGGAAAGATCAACATCTAGGCCCCCGTGCGCTAGTGCGTTTCTCGCTTTGGCCAGATCCTTGGCGATGCTGGATTGGCTGTCCCCAAGTATCCCGAGGGTAAAGAAATTGTTAACGAATTCGCAGTTGTCTTCAAGAGAAGTTTTGATTCTCCCTTCGAAATTCTCGTCCTTCTCGACCTGCTCAAGGATTCTTTTATAAATCTTCTTCTCCTTTCCAGTTGATGATTTGGCTAATTTACCGATATTTGCTTTAGCCAATTCCACCGCTTCTTTGTGTTTGTCATCATGCGAAACATGAACATTTGTTAAATCCAAAACGTTCTCCAAGGCAACAAGCCCCATAAGGAACCTACCGGGAGTGACCGATTTCTCATCTTCCTTGAATATAGGGAGATGTCTCAAGTGAATCTTGTTGTCGGCAAGCGCTTGAAGCAGATTGCTGAATTTGTCATCCCAACCTATCACCGGTAGACATTTTGCCGTAAAAGAGATGTACCTACTATGTTCAAGCCTCTCGATATATAGTTTGCCGATATTGCGCGAACCATTTCTTAGATATACGCTTTCCAAAGGAACCACCCTCTTTTGATAGAGGAAGGTCAAAGCCTTCTTCATAAGCCAATAGGATTCCTTGATCTCGTCCATTCCCAGTTTGCCGTCGGCACCGACCACCAGCATCTGCCCACTATAAAACGGCCTTTCTTCGACAAAGCCGATAGACACTTTATATTCGCGGTTGCATTTCTTGTATCGGCCAAGCGTCTTCTTGATATCAATCCATGAAGCATTATCGTCGTTGAGTGCGCCTGATACCATCGTGTTGGTAATCTTCGGAATCTCTAGCGAATAAAAACCAATTGAATCTACATCGTCTATCGATCCGGAATCCATCACCGCACAAGCCTCGACGACCGCTTCGATATGAGGAACACTTATCACTTCTCCATCCTCATAAACTGCATGATCGAATCCGCAATCATAGAAATGGTCTATCAAAAGATAGATTTTCTGTCCTGAATCGATTAAACCTTCGAGTAGAATGTGTTGCTCATAAAAAGGTAAAGAATCTTTTGAATGTACACTAAACCGAGCTATTCCATCGTCCAAAGCGAATGAAATGCTTGCATTTAAATAAATTTGACCTTTAAAACTATATTCCATCGTTTTGCTTAATAAAGGAATGGAAGTTCTGGACATTCCTCAATCATTTTCTTCATTTCTTCAATTACTTTCATATTTGACTCAACCCATATGTTTTGATTGGTTAAAACATTTATCCTGACGCAAGCGTCTTGCATTTCTTGTATGCCTTCCCTAACGGTCAGTCCCGACTTCATTATGACCGCATAATCATCTGGATTATTAATCTTCTTAATGTCCTCTGTATCGTTAAAGACTTTTCTTGTAAAACTATTTTTCAGTTCTTCTTCAGTTGGTTTCACACCATACAAAGGATGCTGAAGACTTAATAACTCCTCTTCTTTCTCAGTATCTATCTTGTTTAAAAATCTATATAAGTCCCTGTCATAGTCAATGAAATCTAAAGTCAAAACATCGGGTAGAGAATCTTTACAAAGTTTAAAACAGTGCTGCAAACGCTCTTTCATGATGTTTGCTATTTCAAGAATGGATTCGTAGTCCGGTTGAATATAATTGTCATCCTTATGGGCGTAGTTCTTATCTCGCTCTTTACAGGTTTCCTCGTAAATAATATCTGTCGACTTAAGCGTCTTCTGATCAGCTTTACTGACGGACTTGTCGTATATTACCTTGACATTTATATAGAATTTCCTTTGCCTATCTTCAACTATATCCCTGAGCGAAAGATTGCTGAGTGCCTTTACTTTTTCAGCAATAAAGAGAACGCTATCAACGCATTTTTTCGCATCAATTAGATATCTGGCGAGTTCCCATTTATTCATTTTTGCTTTCCTTTCCGATAATCCTTTTTTTGAAAAGGATAATCAAAATCACGACTGCAATAACTCCTAGTCCTATTATTGAAGGAACCAGAATCTTAACAAACAAAGGCCATGTCAAAACCCATAATTTCAATTGCTCAAGGCCTTTATAGACAGCGTATCCACCAAGTAACAATAAAAAGATAACGAAAGCATAGGCCTCCTTGCCAGCTTGTTTTCCATGTAAAAACCCTATCGAAAACATAAATCCTACTATGGCGTAAGTAACCATGCCTACTATAAGAAAAATAACGTTCCAGATCTGATCGTCTATAAAAGATATTCCTATTATAGCTAGACTAGATATCAAAAACACAAGTAAGGCGTTTAGTTTTCTCATGCCACCCTCATTCCTTGAACTGCCTTGTCAATAAACATCGACATCAACAAATTCGTTTTCGATTGGAAAATCTCTTTGTTATAGCTAAGAGGCAAATCCTCATTAAGAGAATCTTCCACCGCACTTTTTAATTTAAGTGTTGTATTTTCGTCTTTGTACCAATCAACGACCAAAAGAGAATCTTTGTTATCCACGAGTTTCTTATAAAGATTCTTCGCTGCTAATTTGACTTTTTGTGTCTCTTCTTTAGTAAGGCTTCTTCCTTTGACAAGAAGCAAATCGTAAATTTCAAGCTCTTCCTCAGTTAGCCCTTCGACCACGCAACGGTTCTGTTCTTCTTTTAGATCTTCAAGAAGTTTTTCTAATTCTTCAAAGTAATATTCGGCCTCGTTAGTTCCACTGTTATACCTATCGATGATACTCTGATATCTTTCAGAGAATCTTCTCCTCGTAGTGTTTCTATTGAGCATCTGCTCTAATAATTTATCGATATATTCTTTTAAATCCTCAATTTGGATTGATTTATATTTAACTCGTCTAAACTCTTGTTTTAATTCCTCGAAGTTTATCTTTGATAAATCAATTACTTTTTCGCCATTAACAATTATGTCGGTTCCTTCTTCCTCGCTATCATGAGCCATTACCGATGAATCGAGAATTTTGGATAATTGTCTTCTAGCTTTCTCAATCTTTTTATCATCAATGGAATTGGTGAATAGTCCGTTTAAGTATACGAGCGCAGCAAATATCTCGTTGTGCCAATCGGATTCGAATATCTCAGGCTTTGAGGCTTGGTAGATCTTGTTCATCAAATTGGTCACCACTTTGAATTTATCGCTGACTTCCTTTTTGGAAATTAGATCATTAAATATTACCCTCAATTGCTCCAGTCTTGTCTCGGTATCATCTTCCTCGATAAGCTCGGATAGGCTATAGCCTTGCTCTCTTACAATGTTATCGGCTTCTGTTATTGTAGCATCCAAATATCCTATTAACTCTTCCATGTTCTTAACTGGAAGATCTTCGCCACCATCACCGGTAGCGTAATCGCCCAAAGCTTTCTTCATATAGGAGAAGACGTTGATATAATCAACGATTAAGCCACATTCCTTTCCTGGGAACACACGGTTAGCACGAGCAATCGCTTGCATTAAAGTGTGGGATTTCATTGGCTTATCTAAATAAATAGTTGATAGATTTTGGACATCAAAGCCTGTGAGCCACATGGCGCAGACAAAAACTAATGCAAATGGGTTCTCAGGATCTTTGAATCTATCTTCAATGTCGTATCCGTTTTCATCAACTCTAGCCATTTCATCTCTATGCTTCTGGATATTTAAACCACGAGAAGTAAACTTCTCATCATCGCCATCTTCAGAGATAACAACAGCCATTTTGATCTTGTTCATGTAGTCAAAAGCACGATCGAGAGCTTTCCTCTCTTCAAGTGTTTTTGCTTTATTTCTTTCAAGGATTAGATTTAGTTTTTCCTCTTCCCAGTAATATTGAACAAGGTCATACATCTTAACAGCGGTATATTTATCAACACAGACCACCATTCCTTTTCCGAGGTATCCTCTTCTTGGAAAATGATGAGCTATGTCTTTTGCTATTTTCTTTAATCTATCTTCTCTCTTAATGACTTCAAGAATCTTAGAGTGAGAGTTTTCAACTAATGTTGCTTCTTTTTCGTTGAGATCGTTTTGTTCTATGACATCAACAAAGTCATCATCTAAGAAATTATTCTCAAGTCCAACTTCAGGAACTCTTCTTGAATAGTAAAGAGGAACAGTCGCACCATCATCTACTGATTGCTTAAAATCGTAAATGGAAACATAGTTTCCGAACCATTGATTTGTTAATCTCTTAGCACCTAACAATGGAGTTCCGGTAAAAGCTACAAAGTTAGCGTTTGGAAGAGCCTTCCTCATGTTTTCGGCTAAATCTGCATATTCGGTTCTGTGTGCTTCATCAACCAAAACAATGACATCGTCTCTTTCAGTTAATAAAGGATATTCTTTTTCACCTTTTTTCTTATCGACTCTAAACTTATGGATGAGAGTAAAGATAAATGGTTTATTTGATGTCAAATAGGCTCTTAGAGCTTTAGAATTTCCAGGTTTGCATTCTTCCTTGGAGCCCACCACTTCACATCTTATAAATGTTTTATGGATTTGAGTATCGAGGTCATCTCTATCTGTAATGATTAAGAAAGAGAAGTTTCCTGCTACCTTTCTATTAACTTTTCTTGCAAAGAAAACCATTGAATAGGATTTTCCTGAGCCTTGGGTATGCCAGAAAACACCGAGCTTACCATTGAGCTCTTTCCTGTTTTCCAATGATTTCATTAAGTTATTAACACCTATGTATTGATGGTTCTTGGCTATGATCTTGGAGAGCTTCTTACCGTTATCAAACATAACGAAGTTCTCAATATAATCGATTAATCTATCTTTTCTAAGTAAGCCTTTTACAAAGTAATAGACGGATGTTCCATCTTCATAGATTTGCTTTCTATTTGGTTTTTCTTCTTCGCTATCGACCTTGAGCCATTCAAAGAAGAAATCGTATGTGCTGTTAAAAGCACCAATTCTGGTTTCTAATCCGTTTGAAAGAACACAAATTTGGTTCAAAGCAAAGAGATTAGGAATGTCTTTTTTGTAATTTGTTAAGTTATCGGTAAAAGCTTCTTCGACTTTTCTGGTTGAGTTCTTTAGCTCAATAAAAACTAAAGGCATGCCATTAACGAAAACTAGGATGTCAGGTCTTCTCCACTTATAAGGACCTTTGATCCACATCTGAGATACCGCAGTGAAGTCATTTTCGGCAGGTTCATCAAAGTTAATAAGTCTAACGAAGACAAAGTCTTCCACTCCTTTTTCATTGGAGAAAGTGATCTTCACGCCATCGCGTATCTTCTTATATAAATCATAGTTAGATTGAATAATGTCTGTTGAAGTATAATCCTTAATTAAAGAATCATAGACTTGTTTCAAGTAAGCTTCTTTTACACCAGGATTTAGCTTTTTAAGAGAATTCCAAAGAATCTCTGGAAGAACACATTCTTTTTTATCGCTTCTACCAGTACCATCTGGCAAAACTTCCATTTTTTCTGGAGAAGCATCTAGTTTAAGAATGTTATAGCCGAGCTTTTCTTGCTCAAACAAGTTAAGGATACTTTGTTCTATGTCATCTTCTGAAATGAATGCTTTTGGCATATTACACTATCTCCTTTCCCTCAACTGAAAGTTTTCCGCTCATTAAGCGAGGTAATAAAGCATCGCGTTGCTTCAGCAAGATATCGTTTTGAGAATTTAATTTTTCAATTTCGTCAATGGTCGGTGTTACTAATGAGACAAATTTTTCAATAATGTCTTTAGTTGGAATAAGAATTTTTTGGTTCTTAATAGAACTTGGTTTTAAATGAATGACATTTGCACCGTTTCCAAACTGAGATACAAGCTTAGAGTAAAATCCATACTTGAATAGGCAATATGAGAAAACGTTATCTAAAGAAGAATTTAGTTTAATTAAATCAGCACTAATAACTCCACTAATGTCAGGCACAAGAGCCACCGCTCCAACCGTTCGCCTATCTTGAGTCATATCAGTAACACCCATAACAAGATCTTTGTATTTAACGACTTGATCCTTCTTATACTTGCCATCATATTTTTTTGTACCATCTCTTCTAAAGCCACCAAAAGATGCTATATTTTTAAGGTTAATAAGATTTATTCCGTCTTCACATTCAATCTCTTCTGTTGAATATGAAACGCCGCGGGAGAAATCATATAGATTAGAAAACTTTTTATGCTCCCAGCCGAAAGGAATACCATTATCCATCCTTGTTATTTCGTGTCCCGGAAATCTAAATCTTATAAACCATTCTTTATATAAAGAATTAGCCATTTCTTCCAAACACTTTATTCGGTTTTCGTTGTTTTCTATTAGTTCATCATATTTTGTTAAAACAGATGCTATTAATTTTTGCTCTGAGACAGAAGAAGGAATAAACACTTTTTTCTTCTCCATATTAGTCTTAGTGATGTGAACCATAGTTGTACCATTAGTACCGCCAAGCCACATAGGTGTTGCATATTGAAGATAATAATAAAGGAACATTTTATCTACTTTCCCCTTCTTAGGAAGGACTTTCCAAATATGGTAATGGTAAATAACTTTTTCTTCTTTCCAAATTTCAGGCCCGAAATTACAGGCCCACTTATAAAGTAAGTCTCCTGCCTCGCAGTATTTATCTTCATCAAGTTCCATGTCTGACCAAAACCATTCATCTTTTCCTGAGAAATTACCAACACGGACTATTCTATACTTTCCAGAATCTTGTAATTCTGGCATGAGATAGGCTCTACCATTAATTAATGTAGCTAAATCATCAAATTTAAATACTTCAAAAGCCATATTACTCACCAAATAATTCTTTCAGATTCTTTTCAATGGCAGATTCTAAATCTTTAGCTTCCTTACTGAGCTTTCCAAAATCATTATTTAAAGAAAGCAGGTGTTCTTTGAATTCTTCTTCAGCCATTCCATCATCCTCAATAACAACGCCAACATAACGGCCTACATTGAGGGACCAATCTTGTTCTTCTATGCCTTCTTCTCCATCAATTTTTGCAACTTTGCAAAGTCCTATAACATCGCGATATTTGTGATCTGGGAATCTTTCAAGCAGCCATTGAATCTGAGCTTCAAAATAGTCTTTATCATCACCGACAGCTTTTCCTTTGTACTCTTCAAGCAGGCCATCAAATGCTTTGGTATCACCATCATATAATCTAGTGATAATTCCCAAGTTTTTAATTTGTTCATCAGTAAATTTTCTATGAGCTCTATCAACTTGAGTGTATGTATTTCTGGCATCAATAAATAGTATTTCGTCTTTCTGACATTCAGGTTTGTTTTTATCAAAAAACCATAAAGTAGCAGGAAGAGTAACAGAAGTAAACATGTTTGATGGAAGCGAAACCATCTGCTTAATAATGCCTGCTTTTATCATGTTTTTTCTAATATCTAAATCATTACTTCCAGCATCAGATGCACTATTCGCCATTACTAAAGCAGCTCTACCTGTATCTTTTAGAGCGGTAGCAAAATAGCTAATCCAGAGATAATTTGCATTAGAAACTGTTTCTTTTGCATCTTTTCCTTTGCCTTTTGTACCTTTACTCATTCCATAGGCATTAAATCTGGGATCGTCTTTAACTCTTTCATATAAAACCTCATCAACATTGAATGGAGGATTTGCCATAACGTAATCAAATTGTCCGACTGCGTTGTATGGATCTGAGTAGAACGAATTCGCTTCAGTTATTTCTCCTCTAACATTGTTGAGCATCAAATTCATCTTTGCTAATTTAACTGTATCTGGCTCTTTTTCGACACCATAGCATCTAAATTGCATTCTGTCTGCTTCCTTATTATGCCTATGCATATATCTTGCAGCCTGGACAAACATGCCTCCAGAACCACAAGCCGGATCCAAAAACATTTTTTCGCCTGCTTCAGGTTTAATTACTTCCACCATATAACGAACAACGGTTGCTGGAGTATAGAATGTTCCACCGTCTTTGCCTTCAGTTATAGCAAATTCGCCAAGGAAGAATTCATAGATTTCGCCAAACAAGTCTATTTCAATATTTTCTGGAATATCTTTGAAAATACGGACAACTCTAGAAAGAAGCTCAGGTTCTTCTTCTGGTACCAATTGGCCATACACTTCCTTTGGAAGAACTCCTTTCAATTTTGGGTTTTCTTCTTCAATTGCTTCCATTGCCTTCTTTACCGCAGTAGCTTTTTCAGCGGTTTCTGGAAGATTATTCAAATAATCAAAATATGCACATTCCGGTAAATAAAAGCCACATTTTTCAACACATATTTCCTTATATGAACGTTCCGCTCTTCCACCTTTTTTGGCTTCATACTCGGTGTCAATTTCTTTTTTATGTTATTTAAAAAGAATATCAGCATATCTAAGAAAGATAAGACCTAAGATTGGCTGACCGTATTTATTTGCTGCAATATGTGCACCGCTTCTTAAGATGTCGGCAGAATGCCATAAATCATCTTTTAATTTTTTCAATTCTAAATCAGTCATCTTAATCAGCCTCTACTTTGATGTCATATCTATCAAAAAGTTTATTTAATTTAACTTTAATAATCTTGGTAGGAATAGTTTTGCCATTTTCCCATCTGCTCACAGAAACGGATGTAACACCTAAAAGTTTCGCAAGGTCTTCTTGTGTTATATTCATTACTGATCTGAGTTCTGGTATTAACACTGTATAATCATTCATTTTTAACACCTCACAACATTTCTTAACACATCTTAACACTTTTGCAAAAAAAAGTATATAGAAACGTATGTGCAATAGGTAAACGGCAGCTCAGCAAATGAGCTCTAAAAACATGGTCAATCGTATACGTCAATTCAAGACACTTCGATAGCACAACATATTAATTTTGGACTTGGT
>CAMESA010000029.1 GCA_945935945.1 uncultured Mollicutes bacterium
CCTACTCGGGACTTTCACCCTTTAGATATATGACATGCCCGTCACACTAATAAAAGAACCGTGAAATCCACGGTTCTTTTTTTATTCTTTTTAGAAAAATGCAACTATTGATAATGGAATGATTGTAAGTAAATAATGCAACAAGCATCCCCGTTCAATTATTACAAGGTAATTTTTCTTTGGTCGCGAGAAAGTTTCGGCATCAATTTTTACCATTTTAATCCATTGTTTATAACTAGGATTAAGAAGTAAAACAAAAATAAACACTAATAAAGCTAAAATGAAGATAAAACACGCAATTTCTACACCAATATTTGGAGTTCTTAAGAAAACAACATGTGAATTTGTAAAGAAAAATAAATATATAAAATCAATTAAAAGGTTTAAAGCAACATTTACAGATGCAAAACCAATGTGAAGTTTGTAATTTGATAATTTTATAAATCTTAAAATCAAAAATGAAATTGCAACAAGGACATTAAGAGCAAAAATAATGTAGGCTGCTGTTACACTTCCACCATATTTTTGTGTTGCAAAAGCAAATAGAAATGAGCAAAAACTCAAACCAGAAACTCCAATTCCATAAAAAATTGGACTTAAAATTGAAGAAACTTTATTTCTTCTAAAAATATTAATTTCAAAAGGGAAATATGCAAAAAAAGAAAATTTTTCTGTATGGGTATTGTTAAATCTTGAAGCTTCGTAAAAAATAATACTTCCTAAAAATATTAAAGAGATAATAAAAACGCCAACATAAAGATAGTTATTCATAATCACTCCTCAAATAATGATGCGTAGTTTTCTTTTATATTTTTTGCTTTAAAAAGATAACTGCCACAAACAAGAATTTCTGCACCAGCTTTTGTAGCAAGTTTAGATGTTTCGTTGTTTATTCCACCATCAACTTCTATTAAGTATTTTAAGTTATTTTCTTTTTTATAAATAGATAAAAATTCAAGTTTCTCTAAACTCGAGAGTAAAAATTTTTGCCCACCAAAGCCTGGTTCAACACTCATAATCAAAATTAAGTCAATCTTTTCAAGGAAAGGCAGAAGAACTTTTACGTCAGTGTTTGTTTTTATTGAAATTCCAGCTTTTACACCAAAACTATGAATAAAATCGATTAAATCGTTGACTTCATCATCACTTTTTAACGCTTCATAATGAAAAGTAAGGATATCAGAACCAGCTCTAACGAATTTTTCAATATATTTTTTTGGTTCACTTATCATTAAATGAACATCATTAACCATATTATATTTGCCTTTAACCGATTCAATAACTGGTATACCAAAAGAAATGTTTGGAACAAAATGTCCATCCATGACATCTAAGTGTAAATAAGTAGCACCTAAAGTTTCAACTTTTTTAATCTCATCATCTAAATGTAAAAAATCTGCATTTAAAATTGAAGGAGCAATAAAAATTTTTTTCATACTAATACCTACTGAAACCAAAAATTCTTGAAAGAAGACCGCCACTTCCTTTCATAACTTTTTCATTTCTATATAAAGATAAAATATCTTTTCTCATTTCTTGAACACTCATATATCTATCAAAAGGATCTCTTGCAGTCGCTTTAAAAATGATGTATTCAACTTCTTTTGGAAGAGTTGGAATTATAGTTAAAGGTGAAATCATGTCAGAATCAAGGTGTAAACGTGCAACTTTTTTAGGATCTTTATCATCAAAAGGAACTCTTCCTGTAAGAAGTTCAAAAAAAGTTATTCCCATTGAATAAATATCACTTTGAAAACTTGCTTTTCCACCAGTTACTAGTTCTGGGGCTAAATATTGTATCGTTCCAACAACTCTTTTTGACTCATTTAAGTTCAAATTAGAATTCAAAAGAATAGAAATTCCAAAATCACTTAACTTAATTAAACCATCATTTTGATAAAAAATATTTAAAGGCTTGATATCGCGGTGGACAATATTTTTTTCATGAACTGCACCAATTGCATCACAAAGTTGAAGCATAATTGAGCATGATTCATTGATTGAGAAATTTCTTTTGTAATCCAAAACGTCACGAAGCGTTTGACCTTTCATGTATTCATTAACAATATAAGGTAGATTTTCATATTCGCCATAATCATAAATTTTTACAATGTTTGGGTGATTAAAAGCAGCTGAAAAGCGAGCCTCGTTTTGGAAACGAATTATATTTTCAATTTTTTGAGCATTTTCAAACTTAATAATCTTTAGCGCAACTTGGCGTTTAAAAATAATGTCTCTTGCTTCGTAAACATCAGACATCCCACCATGGCCTAGTTCGCCAATAATTTTATATCTGTCACCAACTAGGTTGTTTATCCTAATCATTTAATGGCTCCCATAAACACAATGAAATATTGTCGCTTCCGCCATTAAAATTTGCTAGATTTATAAGACTTTGGGCTTTATCCTCGACATCATTATTTGCAATCAAAATATTTAAAATGTCTTTTTCACTTACATTATTGTATAAACCATCAGTGCAAAGTAATAATTTTTCACCATTATATTTTAGAACTTTTATATCAACGCTGATTGATGGAAAAAGTCCTATTGCATTAGTCAAAACATGTCTTTCTGGGTGAACTAAGGCTTCTTCCCTCGTAATTTGACCACTTTGAAGTAAAAAATTAACATAAGTTTGATCTTCAGTTAATTGAATTAAGCGATCATTTTTTAAAGAATATATTCTGCTATCACCACAATTTAACACAATAAGTTTGTTTTTAAAAATCAAAGCACAAGTTAAAGTTGTACCCATTCCTTTATATGAAACATCGTTATCTTGTAGTGTATAAATTGAATTATTTGCAGTTTTAACTATATTTTTTAGCCAAGCTAGAGCAGAATATGAATTTAAAAAGCCTTTTTTCTCTTTAAAAGACTCACTTAAAATTCTAATTGTTTCAAAAGATGCATAATCACCTTTATTGTGTCCGCCCATGCCATCAGCTGCAAGCAAAAGAATGTTGCCGTTTCCATTTACAAGAACTTTTACGGCATCTTCGTTGTTAATCCTTACCTTTCCAATTTCACTTTTATAACAAAAGTGCCCCTTATAATTGCTCTTTTTCATCTTTTGCCCTTAATTGTCCGCATGCTGCATCAATATCTGAGCCAAATTCTCTTCTAATTGTTGCATTTACTCCACATTTAATTAATGTGTCCATAAAATCGCGGACTGATTTATCATCGCTTCTTTTATATTTATTCTCATCTACACTGTTGTATGGAATTAAGTTCACGTATGCTAGTGTTCCTTTGATTAGTTTTGCTAATTTTTTTGCATCTTCTTTACTATCATTTATACCATTTAACAAAATATATTCAAAAGTAACCCTTCTTCCAGCATTTTTTTCATAATATTTAACTGCTTCCATCAATTCATTCATAGGATATTTAAAACTTATTGGCATAATTTTTTTCCTAATTTCATCACTAGGAGCATGAAGCGAAATTGCTAAATTTATTTGCAAACCTTCTTTTGCGTAATCATAAATTTTTGGAACAATGCCACAAGTTGAAACAGTTATGTGTCTTGCACCAATTGCAAGACCATGAGGATGATTCAAAATTCTGATGAAATCCATGACATTTTCATAATTATCAAAAGGTTCACCTGTACCCATTACAACAACATGTGTAACTCTTTCATTGTTACCTTCTGCTTTTAAAATATCATCGATCACTAAAACTTGACCAATCATCTCACTAACAAGTAGTTCTCTCTTTTTCTTTAATAATCCAGAAGCACAAAAAGCACAGCCCATGTTGCAACCAACTTCGCTAGAAACGCAGACCGCGTTTCCATAATTGTATCGCATAAGGACTGTTTCGATTTTATCGCCATCTTCTAATTCAAGAAGAAGTTTGATAGTGCCATCTTTGCTTCTTTGTTCTTTATGTATTTTTGGTTTTACTAAACAAAAATCTCTATTTAAAACTTCTCTAAACGATTTTGAAACATCGCTCATCTCATCGAATGATGTTACTCGTTTTTCATAAATCCATTTAAATAATTGAGTGGCTCTATATTTTTTCTCTTGTAAAGATAGCATCAGCTCTTCGAGCTTTTCTAAACTATAGTTATAGAGATTAATCATTATTTTTCCTTTTTAACTAATGCAAAATAATACAAACTGTTTCCTTTTTCGTTTGGGAATGAAGTAATTTCTTTAACAAGTGAGAAATTTTTATGTGTATCTAAGAATTTTTTCATTTGAACTAATGTCTCTTTGATATCAAATGTTGGAACTGCATAACATAAATATCCACCAACATTAAGGTGACCAACAATGTCATTTAATTCTTCTTCTTGTTTTGCAATTATTCCATCTAGAGTTTGGTTATCAAATAAAATTCCATATTCTGGATTTCTTCTTAAAAGTTCAAAGTTGCTAGATTTTGGAATATAAACACATAAATCTTGCTTTTCAGAAATATTTGCAATCAGATCTTCTTCATTGCTTTCAATAATTGTTAAATTTTCTAGCGCTAATTTATTAATTCTTGTAAATATATATGGATAATTTTTTTGATTTGAAGTTGCTAAGTTTAGTTTATTGTTTGGTAAATACTTATTAATCAAAGCAATAAATGCAGCATTTTTATCTTCGAAATAGCATAAAATGTTTGAATTTTCTAAAGCAGGAAGATATTTGACCATGTCATATTCAGCTTTTTGAATTGGGAACATAGCAATGTCTCTTACTAAAGCATCTTTTCTAATACTAGTTTTAGATGTGTATTCAAACAAATCTCCCTCAACTTTGTTGTATGATTTTAATCCATCTTGGTTAGCCTCAACAGCATTTAATCTTACTGCAAATTGTTTTGGCATTCTAACAAGAGAATTAATTACTGGAAATGCCATGGATTTATCATATTGTTTGAAAAGCATTTTAATAATCCAATCAGGAATATTTGTAATTGCAGATAATGTTGAATAATCTTTAGACTTAACATTCTTTGCAAGATATTCTTTTTTACTCAAAGTTGCCTCTTTGAATTTATTTTTTTGCTCGTCATCAACTTTGATTTGGTAAAGTGCTAATTTTTTAACTAAGAAATCTACAGACTCTTTTTCATCAAAATATTTTTTGAATGAATTATTTGCGTAAACTATGCCAGTATAAATTAATGGTTCAACATCGTCGATCTTAAAAATTACATTTGAGATCGCTTTGATTGCATAATAATTTCTGAGAAATAAACCTGTTAAGTTTGCTATAATAGAGATCTCATCTTTTTTATACTTACCATTAACAATTTTTAAAGCAGAATTAAAAGGTTCTTTTTCCTTTAGAATCTTTTTTAAAACATTAAAACTAGCTTCATAAATTCTCATTTTATTTTTCTCCATTCATTTTTTTATCAAAATCAGCAAAAATGTTGCCTAAATAAGGCTCTTCGCCATCTTCACTATCTTCATAATCTTCATCATAATCTTCTTCAACTGAAACAGAATTAGATTCGGTCATAAATCTTGGGTGTGAACTATCGATAAATTCATACCTGTTATCTTCGCTATAATAATAGAACTCAATTGCAAGATTTATGCATGCATCTTTCATATATTCACTAATGATTTTTACAGCTTTGTTCTCTAAAACTTTAATTTTTAAAGGAGCATTAACTCTAACAAGAACATTCCATGTATTTTGTTCAACACCATTATGAATAAATAAACATTCTGGTGCATAAAAATCAATTTTGTCCTCGCTGATTTCATATAGTTCAGCAAGTTTTGGGGTCATCTCTTTTGAAATTTGTCTAACCAAATATGGATCAAGACCAATAATAGAAATCGTAATCATATAAACTTCCTTTTTCTTTGTAATAATCATAGATTATTAGATTTTGTTTTTCAATTAAATAGCCAGTTATTGAATAAAAATCGAAAAATTTAATAATTTTTTTATAATTTTGCTAAAAAATGAATATCCAAAAATTAAAAATTAATAAGAATATGGATTAAAATTTATACGTAGTTTAATGTTTGAATTTGAAGAAAATGAACTGATTAAGTCTTTAATGCCAAGCGAAATCTCAGATAATTTTTTGTATTTAATTGTAAAAGTTGTGATATAAACGCCTCTTTTGAATCGAATCAAACTTGGACCTAAAATTTTTAAATCTTTAACCTCTAAAGAGTAAAAATATCCTTTAACTTGTTCAGCACTTTCTATTAAATTGTCAGATTTTTTACTTTCAAGAGTGATGGATAATAAATTTATAAATGGAGGGTAATTCGTCTTCTTCCTTTTTTTAATTTCTTCATTATAAAATTCTTCATATTTTTGATTTGCGGCAGTTAAAAGACAAAAATCATTTGGATAACTTGTTTGAATTATTGCTTTTCCTTCTTTATCTCCTCTACCACATCTTCCAATAGTTTGAGTTATTAAAGAAAATGTCATTTCACCACTTCTAAAATTTGGAAAATTAATCAAAAAATCTACATCTATAATGCCGACAAAAGAAACATTTTTGAAATCGTGTCCTTTTGAAATAATTTGAGTTCCAATGAGGATTTGGGCCTTATTTTGATTAAAATCATCTAAAACCTTTTCAATTTGATAAGTTGTTTTGCTTCTATCACTATCCAAAACAAGATATGGAACGCCAAAGATTTTTTTAAACTCTTCTTCAACTTTTTCTATTCCATAACTTGATGTTGAAAAATACGTTGATCCGCAATGTGGACAAGAGTCATATACTCTAGTTTTGTATTCGCAATGATGACAATAAAGCATCTTTTTTTCTTTGTGATAAAAAAGAGGAAGGTTGCATGTTGGACATTTAAAAACATGACCACATTCTCTGCAATAATATCCTCTTCCATACCCTCTTGAGTTTATCAAAAGGATTGCTTGTTCATTATTTTTTATAACATTTGTTATTTCTTTTATTAATGGAAGAGAAAAAATATTTGATTTATAAGAAAATAAATTTCTATCGAGTTTATTTACAATTTGCACTCTTGGAAGAGGCAATTCATTAAATCTCTTTCTTAATCTCAAAAGGTGAAAACTTCCAACTTGAGCTCGAACCATAGATTCGATTGATGGCGTAGCCGAACCAAGGATCATTTTCCCATTATTTATTTTAATTCTAATTTGAGCAACGTCTTTTGCGTTAAACAGTAAACCTTGATCATCTTGTTTGTAGCATTCATTATTTTCTTCATCAATTATTATGAGACCAAGATTTTGAACAGGTGCAAAAATTGCACTTCTAGTGCCAACTACAATTTTTGCTTCTCCACTTGAAATTTTTCGATACTCATCATATTTTTGTCCACTTGTCAAAGAAGAATGAAGGACTGCGATTTGATTTTCGAAATGTGTATACAAACGTGAAATCATTAAAGGAGTTAATGCAATCTCTGGAACTAAAACAATCACACCTTTATTATTTTTTAAATATTTTTCAATTATTTTGATATAAACTTCAGTTTTTCCACTTCCTGTAACGCCATAAAGTAGGTAAGTTGAGTCATTCGAATTTTCAAATTCATCAACAACATTTTGTTGTTCTTCATTAAGTTTTATTTCTTTTTCATAGTTGAAAAAACTATTAATTTTGTATCTATTTTGTTCAACTTTTATCTCTTTGATAACGCCCGAATCTAAAAATTTTGTTAATGTTTTAGACTTTGAAAAATCACTTTTTAAGACTGAAATTGTGTTATCAAATTTACTTAATAATTTAGTTTCATTTTTTGATAATTTTTGTGGAATTTTAGTTTTATCAACCTCATAAAAATATTTATATGAGATTTTTGCAGCGTTTTTTGAACTTTCTCTAGGTTTTAAACTTGGAGGAAGCATTGTCTGGAAAACTCCAATTAATGGATAAAAATATCTTTCTTTTAATTTATAAGCAAGAGTAAGAAGTTCATTATTTAAAATTGGTTTTTCATCAACAACTTTATCGATGAATCTCAATTTATAACCTGTATCTTCTTCTAAATCTTTTTGACTTTTTTCAGTTTCTTCAATGCTTAAAACAAAGCCATAAAGAGTTCGTCTGTTAAAAGTAATTTCAACACGAACACCAATTTCAACTTTTTCATTAGACAAATAAAAGAACTCTCTATCGAGAGTATATGCAATATTTTGAGTTAAAACCTTAACAATAAACATCTATTTCAAGTGTTCAACGATAATTTTTTTAATATCTTCAGCACATTGTTCTGGAGTATTGTTGGTAACACTATATTGGTAGAAATCTTTTATTCCGATTTCTTTTTTGGCTTTTTCAAGTCTTTCATTGATAATTCTTTCTGGTTCGGTTTTACGTTTTTCGATTCTTGATCTTAATTCTTCAAATGAAGGTGGCATAATAAAAATCGAAATAACACCTTTATCACCTTTTGTTTTTTCAATTACTTCTCTTGCACCATTAGTTTCAATTTCTAGAATGACATTTTTGCCTTGTTCACGAAGTTTTTGAACATAATCTTTTGGTGTTCCATAATAGTTATCGACAAATCTAGCATGTTCCAAAAGTTCATTTTTTTGAAGTGCTTCAAGAAATTTTTCTTTTGTTACAAAGAAATAATCTTTACCTTCGATTTCCCCGTTTCTTGGTCCGCGTGTTGTCATCGAAATGGAATAAGCAAGATTTAAAGACTCATCTTGAACAAGTACTTTACGTACAGTTCCTTTCCCAACTCCACTTGGTCCGCTTAAAATAATAAGTAATCCATTCATATTAGTATTGAATTATAAAGATTTCAAAAATTTAAAGCAATTATTATAATATTAAGTATGAAAATTATTGAAAAATTACAAGAAAACATTAATAAAATTAACACTGAGTTGAAAAATTCGTATCTAAACAGGATTTCATGCTTAAGTGAATACGATTATCTTTTTAGTTTTTCAAAACCACGATCAAACTCTATTTTGCTTTCATTAAATATAAAAAATCCTTTTTTAACCCTAACAAATAAAAAATATTTGTTTAATGAAAGTAACTCATTTTACTTAAAATTAAAAACAAAACTTCAAAACTCATATTTTTTAGGTGCATCAATATATAATAATGACAATATTTTGGCTTTAGACTTTTTAAAGACCACTGATACTTACGATAAAATTCACTATAAATTGATTTTTGAAATCTTCAAAAGTAACTCAAATTTAATTTTGCTCGTTGACGGGAAAGTTGATGAGGCTTTTCGTTTTAAAGGTAT
>CAMESA010000030.1 GCA_945935945.1 uncultured Mollicutes bacterium
AAGGCAATTAATCAAAAAAAGATAACATCTGTTATCTTTTTTGATTAGCTATAAGATAAATTATCATAATGATATTAGGGTGAAACTATGAAAAAAGAATATGGAAATAAATTAAAAACATTATATCGTAAAAATTGGTTATTATTTTTCTTTAGTCTCATATTATTATTTACTGGAATATTATGTTTTCAAACTTTATATATAGAAATTAGTGTAATGGGTCTCATATTATGTTGTATTAGTATTTATTTTATTTGTTATTTAATGAAAACATATATTATTGTATATGACGAAGGTTTTTTTGTTTCAGAATTTTTAAATTATCAATTATGGATTCCATGTTCAGAAATTGATAAAATTGAAATAGAAAAAAGGAAAAAGGAAATCGGTTTTTATTTAACATTTGAGACATATTATCATTTTATGAAAGAGCCTTATTCTATTTTATTTACACTTTCTTTAAATGATTACTTTCATCCTAATTTCTTGCTAGATAAAATCAAAGAATTATCTTTGCAAAAATAAAAAAAGTAGGTTATAATGAAAAAAGAATAGGTGATGTAATATGATAAAAATATATAAAACAGATATGACTGGAAAATTAGAACAATTAAATAATATTGAATTAAATTCTTGGATTCATTTAGTTCATCCTACACAAGAAGAAACAAAATTAGTCTGTGAAAGTACAGGAATTGATCCACGTTTGATTGGCAAAGTATTAGATGAAGAAGAGTTATCACGTGTAGAAGTAGAAGGAGAAGCTACTTTAATTGTTGCGAATATTCCGTACTTAGTAGATCATTCTCATAAAAATAAATATAGAACATTGCCATTAGGTATTATTCATACAAAAAATCACATTGTGACAATTATTTTAAAAGAAAATAAGTTATTTGAAGATTTTGAAAATGGAACTATTAAAGAGTTTTATACAGAAAAGAAAACTAGATTTACAATTCAATTATTATTGCGTATTTCTCAAGGTTATTTAATGGCTTTGAATGAAATGAATAAAGACATTCAAAAACAAGAACAATTGCTAGCAAAAGCAACAAAAAATCAAGAATTAATTGAAATGTTAAATATTGAAAAAAGTTTAGTATATTTTATGGGGGCATTAAAATATAATCAAGCTACTTTAGATAAACTTGCCAAAGGAACTATGATTCCTTTCTATGAAGAAGATATGGACCTTTTGGAAGATGCTATGATAGAGAGTAATCAAGCGATTGAGATGGCTAATATTTATAAAGAAATCATGTCTAGTACAACAGAAACATATGCAAGTATTATTTCAAATAATTTGAATGTTTTAATGAAGTTTTTAGCGGGAATTACAATTGTATTTTCAATTCCTACTATGATTGCATCTTTTATGGGAATGAATGTACCACTAGGAGATTTCAATACAGAACCTGCTTCATTTTTTGTTTTAATATTAATTTCATTAGGATTATCTATTGTGATTGCGTATTGGCTAAAGAAAAAAGATATGTTATAATCATATCTATTAGCTGCCGCTTTAGTTAAGTGGTATAACAGAGCCATGGTAAGGCTCAGTGGTAAGTTCGATTCTTACAAGCGGCACCACTTAGAAATTAGTCGAACTAATCGGCTTTTTAAGATAACAGTAATAATCATATTAGTTATGAAAACCGGGGGAAAGTTAAACAATATGAAAGTGATATTTTTAGATTTTAATGGTGTTTTAGATACACAATTATGTATGGATGAGATTAATGAAGATAATTTGAAACGCTTACAACACATTGTAAACGAAACAGGAGCGAAAGTGGTAATTTCGTCTTCTTTAAAAAATCATTATTATGAATTAGGCTATTTTTTACAATATTATTTGGATTTAATTGAAGAAATAAAAAATGCTGGAATTGAAGTGATTGGAATTACACCGCACGAGAATACAAGAGAAGAAGAAATTCAAGAATATTTAAAACAACATCCTGAAGTAGAAAATTACTGTATTATTGACGATGACTATGATATGGAATCAATGAAAGATCATATGGTAAAATTACCAATGCAAATGGAAAAAGGGCAGATGGGATTAGATGATTTTCATATGGATTTGGCTATTGATATTTTAAAAAAAGAAAAAATGAAAAAGTTGACAAAAAGGAATCATTGATTCCTTTTTATAATAACTATAAAAAAATAGAATATGATATAGTGAAGTGAAATTCTTTGAAAACAATTATGTCAATCGATCATATTAGAAAGGAATTTCATCATAAAGTGGTTTTAAAAGATGTGTCTTTTACTATCGCAACTGGAAGTATATTTGCTTTTCTAGGGTCGAATGGAGCGGGAAAGAGTACACTTCTTAACATTATCATTCAAATTTTATTACCAACATCAGGGCGAATATTTATGAATGGAAAAGAAGTTTTAAAAAGCAAAATTGGTGTTGTCTTTCAAGAGAATACATTAGATGACGATTTAACGATTTATGAAAATTTATGGATTCGAGGGAAGTTGTATCATATTTCAAATGAGAAGTTAAGACATCAAATTATAGTATTGAGTAATAAGTTAGGAATGGCTTCTTTTTTACATCAGATTTATAAAGAATGTTCGGGTGGTCAAAAGAGAATTGCTAGTATTGCTAGAGCATTACTAATGAATCCAAAAATTTTAATCATGGATGAAGCAACAACTGCTCTCGATATTGAAACGAGAAAAAAATTATGGGACTTTTTATTAGAACAAAATAAATTAAAAAATTTAACAATTTTCTTTTCTTCTCATTATATTGAAGAAGCAAAAGTGGCAACAAATTTATGTATTTTAAAGTCAGGTGTTATTTTATCATTATATTTTTTATTTATTCGAGAATTTACAATAAAAGCTGTAAGCGATTATTGATTTAATAGTCAGTATAATGAATTATTTGTTGATCGTTTAATGACATCAGGATTATTAATTGTAATAGGAGCGACAAGTGTTTTATCAATTATGTTTATTTTTGTAAAAGATCGTTATAGTGGATTGATAAAAGATTTTTTAGTAACACCAATTTCTGATTGGAAAATTTTATATTCATATTTTTTTGCTTCTTTTTTTATTTCAATGATGATTACAATATTTGTATATTTTGGAATTGAATTATTTTTTTTAATACATTATCAAGATCAGAGAACAGTTTATCAAATGATTGCTTCTATTTTTACTATATTTTGTTCTAACATGATAGCTAGTCTGATTATTTTAATCATAGCATTATTCATTCATAATTTTACATCGTTTTCTGCTTTCGAAATACTATATGGGGTTGTGATTGGATTTTTTACTGGAGTTTATATTCCGATAGGGTATTATCCGGCTCTCATTCGAAATATTTTCTTTTATTTTCCTTTATGTCAAACAACGAGTATATTAAGAACAATACAAACAGGGTCAATTACATCACAGATCTTAAAAAATTATCCAAAAGAACAACATCATGTATTATATGAAATATTTGGAGTTCATTTGACTTTTCAAAATCAAGTAATTTCTTTAGAAAAACAATGGAAAATGGTATTTGTTGCCATTATTTTGCTAAATTTATTTTTATTTCTTTATATTTTTAGAAAAAATACAAAAAAAGATAAATTTTAAGGTGCGATTTGAAAAATTTTATAGTATAATAAGGGTGTACATAGCAAAGCGGGAGAAAATATGGAAGTAATAAATTTTCTATCAATTACAGTAAAAAATGAAACATTGTAAAGTAGTGCGCAATAATACGTAGGTATTGTTGCGTGCTTTTTTTTCAAAAAATAAAGGAGAGTCGTATGGAGTTATTAAGAATTATCAATAAAACAAGAGAAATTACAAATGAACAATTAAAAGATTTTTATCATGTAAATGATGAACAATTAGTAGAAAAATTAATTGATTTTTTAGAGCATGAAGTGAGTTCTTTTCCATTTTATGCATATCATGCAAAGCCTAAATATTTACACAATACTTTGCTACGTATTCAAGATATTTATGATAAATTATTGAGTGAAGGAAAAAATCATCCCCCATATCATTTTAGATATCAAGAATTACAAAAAGAAATTTATAATATTTCTCATTATTATGAGAGCTATGCAGAAGAAGATCAATTAACTATTCCTGAAAAAATATATTTGAAAATATTTTTTGATCAAAATTTAGAAGCTTCTAATCAAGCGATTAGTGAGCATCCTTTATTATTACAGGGAAATGTTCAAGGTAAAAAATTGCTTGATCATATTTTGGAAAAATATTTTGAAGTACTTACAACAGAGTATAATTCAGAATATGAATATATGTATGCTCTTTTTAAAAATATTTTAAAAGAGACTAGTATTTATCCAGATATGCAACAATATATTTATGAATTTTATCAATCTCATTTAGAAGATATTAAAAATAATGCTGATAAAAAATATCAAAAATATCGATATCAAGCTTTAGGAATTTTAATGACTGGAGTAAATATGCAATGCTTTGAAGCAAAAGATCGTGTAAAATATCATTTTCCTCAAGAAGAAAAAGAATATCAAGATGAATTTATCTTTACTATCGATGATGTTAATACATCACTACGTGAAGATGCAATTTCAATGAAAGAACAAGATGGAAATTTATATGTCAATTTATATATTGTGGATGCAGTTGATATTTTTGAACAACACAAAAAACTTTCTCAACAAGCAAGAGGAAATTGGTTTACGGGAAAACAAGAAATGTTAAGTCAAGAGAGTAAAAAGAAATTGTTTTCTTTGAATGCTCAGCCAGAAGAAATGGCAACCAAGAAAGTTATTGTTTATGAGTTAAAATTTGATAAAAATAATTGTTTGACAGATATTGCAATTCGTCGTGGAACAGCTAAGATTTCTCATAATTATAGTTATGAACAAGTCAATAGAATGATGGAGCTTGGTAATAGATCTTATATTAAAACTTGGGAACGTTTATATCAAATTATGAATCAATATCATATTAATAATACATCCCAAAAAAAATATCATTTAGTAAAAGAGTTACTACATTATATTGAAACTGGAAAACCATATCATAATACTTCTAGA
This sequence comes from uncultured Mollicutes bacterium, assembly GCA_945935945.1. Next base: position 5,067 of record CAMESA010000030.1, read on the forward strand.
AGTAAAGCTCATTTAATGATTTCAGAGTTAAAAGTATTAATCAATTTTTATCAAGCAAAACTATGTGGTGAAAATGAAATTCCCATGATGTATCGTTTGAATGATTTGGATATTAGTGATAAAGAATTAGAATATATTAAAAAATGTTGTAACGATTATGAAGAACAAGAATATGTAATTAATATTTTGGATATGTTACCAATGTTTTCATATTATCGTATGAAAAATACAGGCCATAAAGGATTAGGTTTTCAATATTATGCACACTGTACAACGCCTGCTCGTAATTATTTCGCATATATTAATCAACATATTTTAACTTCAATTATTTTAGATAAACATTTTGAATTAATTGAACCATTTAATGTAAAATTAAAAGAACAAGAAGAATTACAAATTCAAAAAGAACGTCAAAGTAGGCAACAAAAGAATATTGAATTACGAAAAAAGAGTTATCAAATTAATGGCGTTTCTTACTTAGATGAAATGAAAAAAATTGAAAAGTTATTAAAACAAGGCGAAATGACTGCACAACAAATCAAAAAATCTATTTTTCTACCAGAAAAAGAGCTAAATTTAGTATTAGAATTTATGGTTGATGCCTTACATCTTGAGAAAAAAGATGGATATTTTAAATTACTGGTTGGAGAAGATATGAAAGTAGGAATCTATAAAGAAGGAAAAGGGTCATTTGGCTTAGTTGAATTAGAAAATGGAGGACACATATTAGTCCCAAGCCGCTTTGTAAAAGGGGCAAATAATAAGGATAGGGTATTAGTAAAAATTCATCATGAGAAAAAGGAGATATTAGGTGAAATTATGAAACATAAATGTATTTTAGAACAAGCTACTGCGGTAGTAACCGAAGAAAATGGAAAGCTTTATGCTGTTTTAGATAAAGATAGAGATTCTAATTTAATTTTGTTAACAGATACTATGAATGCAAAGATAGATGATAAAGTGATGATATCATTTGATAGAAATGCTGATCTTCCAACTGCAAAAGTAATAAAAGTGTATGGAAATGTATATAATCCAAGAGTATTGGTTGATCAAATTTTAGATGAACATCATATTCCTAATGAATTTCCAAAAAATGTTTTACAAGAAGCAGATAAAATACCTGATAGAGTATTACAAAGTGAATTAAAACGTCGTTTAGATTTAAGAAATAAACAAATTTTTACAATCGATGGTGATGATGCAAAAGACTTTGATGACGCAGTCTCTATTGATATTTTAGAAAATGGTAACTATCAACTTGGTGTTCATATTGCCGACGTATCTTATTACGTAACAGAAGATAGTGATTTGGATATTGAAGCAGATAAAAGAGGTACAAGTGTATATGTAGCGGATCGTGTTGTTCCTATGCTTCCTGAAAAACTTTCTAATGGAATTTGTTCATTAAATCCAAATCAAGATCGCTTGACTTTATCATGTATTATGGAAATTGACAAGCAAGGTAATATTGTTGATTATGATTTTTATGAATCAGTAATTTGCTCTAATAAGAGAATGACATATCGTGAAGTAAATGAAGTATTTGAAGGAAAAGATGTCAAAGGGTATGAACCATTTAAAGACAGTTTAGAAAAAATGTTAGAGCTTTCTCATCTATTAAGAAAACAAAGACAAAATCGTGGTGCTATTTCTTTTGAAATTCCAAAACCAAAATATATTTTAGATGAAGATGGAAGAGCTATTGATGTTACAGTTACGGAACGAAAAGAAGGAGAAAAATTAATTGAAGATTTTATGATTAGTGCTAATGAGTGTGCTGCAACAATGATGGAAGAATTAGATCATCCATTCCAATATCGTGTTCACCCAAAACCAGACCCATATCATATTAAGAATGCTTTAGAAACAATAGAAAAAATGGGATATCATTATCAAATTAATTTAGAAGATGGTGTAGAACCTGGTCAAATTATGCAATTATTAGAACAATTAGAGGGTGATGAAAATTATGCAACGATTGCTTACTTATTTTTAAGAGCAATGAATAAAGCATTTTACTCTGGAGAAAATTTACATCACTTTGCTTTAGCTAGTAATAATTATTCTCACTTTACATCTCCAATTAGACGTTATCCTGATTTATTAGCACATCGTGCTATTAAATTAGAAAAAGAAAACAAATACAATCAAAAAAAAGCTTTTCAAATAGAAAAGAAATTAAATAAAAAATTAATGCATAGTTCTAATCAAGAAGTAAATGCTCAAGAATGTGAAAGAGATGTAGACCGTTTAAAAGCAATTGAGTACTTAGAAGATTATATTAGTGAAATATTTGATGCTCGTATTATTATGATAGATCCTTTTGGAATTCGTATTCAATTAGATAACTGTATTCAAGGATTTATTACGAGAGATAAATTAAAAGATTATGATTATGCCCCAGATGTTCTCACATATTATCATAAAACAAAAAATACATCATTAAGAATTGGTCAAAGAATAAAATGTCGATTAGATGATGTTTCATATCAAGATTTCACTGCTGAATTCTCATTATATCAGCCACAAAAAATCAAGAAGAAATAAAGCTCAAATGGAGCTTTTTTTGTAAATAAATGTAAAACTAGTGACAGGAAAAAATTTCTAGTCGAAAAAAGTCGAAATTATAGTATAATGATATAGTGGGGATAGGTGAAAGTATGAAGCAAGGAATGAAATTAATTAGTTGTATTATGATTTCTATGATAGCACTTACATTTTGTTTATATCCAAAACAAGTTCAAGCTGAAACGCTTGGCGATGTAAAAAAGAAATTAGCGCAGTTAGAAAAAGAATATGCAGAACAAGAGGCAGATGCAAATCAAACGAAAGACAAAATTAACACAAATAATCAGACAGTAGAACAATTAAAAAAAGAAGTTTCACAGTTACAGTCTGATATTAAAAAGTTACAAAATGAGATTGAAGAGTTAAATAAAAAAGCAGATAAAAAGAACGAGGAAGTAAAAAAAGTAATTAATTTTGTCCAAGTATCTAATGGTGAAAATGCATATTTAGAGTATGCTTTTGGAGCTCAAGATTTTACTGATTTTATTTATCGTATTTCTGTTTCAGAACAGGTTTCTGATTATAATGATCAGTTAATTAAAGAATATAATAAAATGGTAAAAGAATCAGAAAAGAAACAAAAAGAGATGGATGAAAAACAAAAATCGTTAACTGAAAAGCAAAAAGAGTTAGAAGAAGAAACAAAAAAATTGGGTGAACATTTAACTGAAGTTACAGATATTAAAATGTCTACAAAAGATGAAATAGAAATGCAAAAAGAAGCAATTGCTATGTTAGAAAAGTTAGGATGTAAGGATAACGAAGATACAAAGACTTGTGGCCGAGTTCCACCTGTGACAGGAAATACTGGTGGGCCTGGAACAGGGTCTAATCCAATTGGTCAATTACCAGCGGGAACATCTTTTTTAAGACCAATTATTGAAGGATATGTAACAAGTGAATATGGTTATCGTCTAAACCCAGTTACAGGAAATTATGAATTACATGAAGCACTAGATATGTCACAAAAAGGAACTGTGCCTATTTATCCAGCAGCTGATGGAATTGTAATTGGAACACGTAATCGTTCTAGTTGTGGTGGTAATATGATATTTATTATTCATACAGTAAACGGTAAAAAATATACAACAGAATATGCCCATTTAAGAAGAATTGACGTGAGCGTAGGTCAAGTAGTTACCCAAAACACACAAATTGGTATTATGGGTGGTGATAAAAACTCTGAATGGTGGGATAACTGTTCTAATGTTCAACACCTTCACTTTGGAATTGCGAATGGACATTATTTAAAAGATTATATGAGTTGGAATACTTTTATTGCTAATACTTATGATCCTAGAAAGACTGTAAACTTCCCTTGGAGTGGTGGAGCTACAGATTATTTTAAAGATCGAACAACAATGTACTAAAAAGG
>CAMESA010000031.1 GCA_945935945.1 uncultured Mollicutes bacterium
CCTACTATACTTGAAAATTTATCCCACAATGTACCAAAGTTTAAAGATCCACAACTACAATTACAAGAAGCTCTATTATTTGAATAGTTTAATAGATCAAGCTTAGGCATAATGACTTCAAATCTGTCATCTGTTGCTTCATCTGCTAAATAATCTACTTGTAATCCTGTTTGAAATCTTAGCATTTACGTTACCTTATTTAAAATATACCTTTGACGGCATTTTCAAGTTGATCACCTTCTATACCGTGACCAAATACGTTAGCCACGCCATTTACTAAACTATACGAATTTCCAGCAAACCAATCATAATTGAATGTAATGTTAACAGTTACTGGGCCAGAATCACTCGGATTTAAATCCCCAATCTCATAAGCAATTGGATAAACACCTCTTAACCAAATCGTACGCATTCCTAATTCTTTACCACTGGATGGATATTTAACATGACCACCTAATTGAATACGAGCAACAGTTTTATATAAAGAAGATGGTAAACGTAATCCACTTACTGGAGAGTTTATGATATCACACCAGGCTTCTATTGTATTGAGAATTGTACCTTCATAATCTTCTGTTACTGATACTTTCCATGTTCCAGATCTATCTTGTACTTGACCTAATCTTCTTACGTGTCCAGCTATTACGGTTTCTGTTTGTGATATTTTTGCTCCAGGGTATCCATAGGAAGTACAACGTAACCTAAGTTCTTTTGGACCACATGTTGAAGTATTACCAGAAATTTGTCCAAGAATGTTTTGCTGTAACTTAGATAAAAGCAGTCCAGGTGTATCAGATATTATAAATTCAACCTGAGACTGCTTAATCGGGTCTTTTAAAGCTCTTATTTCATTTAAATTTCTTAACATTCTATTTTGGGGATTTCTTATGGTTTTTAATGTAAATTAACTTACCATAATAGAACTAATGAAAATAGATAAAAGTTTATAAATTATTCTTTATTTTAGTAAGCTATTTATTACCCATACCCATAATCCAATGACAACTAGTAAGTATGCTATTACAAATAACATGAAAGTATACATTCTTTAACCCTTCGTTTTATCTAAAGTTAACTTCAAATCAGCATATTCATTTTTATATCTTGTTTTGTACCTTTTGAATTTATTTGTCCTATAATTATATAAACATTCAACGAAATCTTCTGGCGTTTCTGGTTTATATATACTCATTGTATTTTTTACGAGTTTATATGCACCTCCGATACCATGCTGGATTATAACAGAATGTAAAGCTGCTTGAACTGTTTCGTTTTCAGATCCCCAAGTAGTTACATTATCTAAATCTTCATTTGTATCAAATTTCTTATATGCTGGTTTTATCTGTGTTTCTAAAATAAAGTCCTCGTATATTTCTTGGAATTTTTTATCTTTCGATATTTTTCCCCAAGTGTTTTTGAAATTTTCAGTACCAAGATAAGCGTTGTCATATCCACCTGCCTTAACTAATTCGTTATAGTAATTTATATTATGTTCTTTTAGATAGTTTAAAAACAAATCAAACGTAGATTTATGATTTTTTACTCTTTTTGTTGAGATTTGCCATTTACCATATGAATAACCAACACAATCTTTACTGATGGCCGAGTATCCTTTCCCACCGTGTTCATACTTAGCAACTACTTCGTGATCATTTGAGAGCATAGAGTAGTTTGTTTCTGCTTGAACTTTATTTGTGGAAAGGAAAGTTGAAAGTACTATTAAAGCTGTACAAGCTATTTTATTTATCAAATTATGTTCCTTTAGTTGTTGAACCTATATATTAGATGTCTAGACTAATTTCGTTTCTTATTGATCAAAAATGTAAGTTTATAGAACTCATAAAAAATCGTCTTTTAAGATTTTTCCTTTTTTAAGCAATTTTAAACCTAGGAATATCAATGGATTAGACGTGTTTTTCTGCAATACTACTCATAATTCCAAATTTAACACTTTCTTCTGCTGACATCCAAAAATCACGATCACAAAATTCTTTCAATTGATTAACATCAGCACCAATTTGCTCTGCTAAGTGATTAAATATGGTTTCATTAGCTATTTTAGTCTCTTTCATTGAAATTTCCATATCTTGAATCTTTCCTTTTGCTTGTGAGGATACTGTATGTAACATCAATCTAGCGTTTGGATAGATTTTTCTATGATCTTTTTCTCCAGAGATGGCAATTACAGCTGACATACTTGCAGTTTCACCTATAACAGTAGTGTAAACAGGGCATTTTATGATATTCATTGTAGAAATTATCGAAAAGCCAGAATTTACTGATCCGCCAGGTCCAAAAATAAGCATATTTATTGGTTTTTCATTGTTTTCAGACTCGAGATATAATAATTGAGCAACTACAGATTCTGCTAATTTATCATTGACTTCACCAGTACACAGAACAATACGATCTTGAAGTAAACGAGTAGTTAAATCAATCATTCTCGTTGTACCGTTTTTATCTGTATGTAAAACTCCTGGGGTTCCTAACATTATTTTCCTCCTATTAAGCTAAATCATCAGGGTTAATTAGGTTATTGTCTTGAATTTGAGCTGGTTTTTTGTAAAATGGTCCAACTTTATCCATCATTTTTTTCAATGTTGTTTTAATATATTCTTCTTCAAAATCAATAACACTAACTTCTTCATCTTTTTCTTTTTTAAGTATGATTTTGGCAATTATACCTCCTAAAGAATAACACATTTCTTCAGTGAATCCACGTGTAGTAATTGCAGCTGTTCCTATACGTAATCCTGTACAAGTAGATGGTTTATCATCTCCAGCAATCATATTTTTATTAGTAATTATGCCATATGAAGTCAATCTATCCTCAGCTTCTTTACCATTTATACCAGATTTTTTAAGATCAAGTAAGACAAGATGATTCTCAGAACCACCAGACACAAAACCAATCTGATTATCACTGTCATATGCCTTTATACCATTGATAAGTGCTTGCATATTGTGATACACTTGTTCCATATAATCCTTAAATTCTGGTTTTAACGCTTCTATGAAACATTGTGCTTTTGCTGCTACTAACGCTTCATTTGGGCCACCTTGAGTCTTAGGAAATACTCCAGAGTTGATTTTTGAGCATAAATTTTCATCATTCCAAAGAATAATGCCTCCTCTAGGACCTCTAAGTGTTTTGTGCGTAGTAGAAGTAACAACATCACACCATTTTGTTGGATCATATTTATCTTTCCACATATGAGCTGCGATAAATCCCATTACGTGGGCTGAATCCGACATAAGATAACAAGATTTTGGATTAGCATCTGGATTATTACTTCCACCTTGATCATAATACATTGCTTGATTATAATCTTCGACTATTGAATGAATCAATTCGTAATCAATACGTTTAGAATATGCAGAAGCTCCAACAACTAGCATTCTTGGATGATATTCATACAGTTTCTGCTTAATTTCTTCATAGTTTAATTCACCATTCTCATCAAGACCATAGTATATAGGATTATATGTATAACCTGTGGATGAAGCCTTAGAAAAGTGAGTCAAATGTCCACCATATTCTATTCCCATTCCAAGCACTGTGTCACCAGGTTTAAGAAGACCAGCGTATACGGCTTGATTAGCTTGAGAACCAGAATGAGGTTGAACATTAGCAAATTTAACATTAAACAATTCTTTTGCTTTAGCTATAGCGTATATTTCAAGAAGATCTATGTTTTCACAACCAGCATAATGTCTTCCTTGTTTAGATACTTCTCTCGGAAATCCCTCAGAGTATTTCACTGAGAAATATGAACCTAACAAATCTAAAATATCTTGTGACGGATAGTTTTCAGATGCTATGAGCTCAATATCATCATTCAATCTTTCTTTTTCTTTACTATGTATAGCCTGTATAACCTGATCAATCATTATTTTCTTCCTTTTCTACATTTAATAAATTATTAACAATTTCCATAGCTTAATCGTCATCTTTTACAGCTACAGTTACATCAAACATTGAAGGACCAGTTTGATCCATAGATACAACCTGTGGTGTTTCAATAAGTTTATTGTCCATGTTTAAAAACGTATTAATATCACCTGTTACTTTTTTATCTTCAAACGTGAATGACATAGAAAATGCCGTAGACTCATTAAATAAATTACATACCACTTCAAAGTTTGTTTTTAACTTTCTAGATTCTGCATGTACACTAGATTGACATATGTATGTTTTTTTATCTTTTTGATATTTTTCAAAAACTTTTAAAATGGTTTGTGTTAGCATTCCTACATTATCATCAATACTCCTAAAAGGAGGTAACTTTGCTTGTAAATATTCTCCTGTATATCGACTAATCAAATGATTTTTAATTGATTTAAAAATTTTATCATACATAGCTTTACAAGTTTCTTCAAACTCTCTAGATTGTTCTTCATCTAAAACTTCAAAATCCATTGTTTTCTTTCTCTTATATATTCACTTTATATTAAAAAATTTTTTAATTTCGTTACGGTACCATTGCTCAGCAAAACTCTTAGCTGATTCTAACGTTTTGAAATCATCACCCACGTATGTACCATCACAATCGGTTGCAGCCATATAAACATATACTCTGTATCTTATAACATCTTTAACTTTTTTATTTAACATATCTCTATAAGGACCTTTTATTTCAAGAAATTCTATACATTCATCAGGTGTTTCATGTTTGATTAAAACATCATATAAAGTGCTATCTAAATCAATCTTTCTCACAGGATAATAATCGTCTATGTATCCCCTGACAGAGATTAAACCAAAAGCAGGCAAATTACAAGTGCTACACAAATCATCATCATCTTCCCATTCAAAATTTTCTTCCAAAAGCTTATTACTACAAAATTTAATCATTCTTTTTCTCCTTTCATTATAATGCAAAAAATTCCCATTTCTTCTTTTTACAATACTCTAATGCATTATTATGTAAATTACAAGAAGAACAATCATTACATGGTTTTTTATCAACCTCGCCTGGATATTGACAATATGAACAATAATTTAACATTTTATGCTCATGTAAATACCACAAAATATATTTCTTTTCAATCCATTCAAATGGTAAATATAAACTAGCATTAGCATTACTCATTAAGTTTATAGTTTCAAAAAGATTGTTAAATTTATCCATAAAGTGCCATATATCATCATTTTTTATATATCCAAATGAAATTAAACGATTATTACCCCTGATTAAATTGGACATCATACTCAAAAACACTTGTGGTTGAGCAATACCTCCTCCGTTACAATAATCATTATAATCACCATCTTCTTTAATTTCAAATGTAATGTGATTAATCAACATTTCTCGTTTTTTGAATATTTTAAGTAATCGTTTTTGAGCAATTATATCAACAGGATAACTTCCAAATCTGTCATAGTTTATAGAAACAAGATTGATGGTTTTATGGAACTTTTCCCATAAGTATAACACTAAAGCTGTAGAATCACATCCACCACTCCATAAAACAAAAATATCTGAAACATTTTCTGGTATTTTTGTATGATTACCATACATATCATTTACCCAATTGAAAAACTCTGAGCCAATTATATCTTCTTTTGTATCCATGACTTTCCTATTCAATGTGAATTTTCTCTTTTATAAGTTTATCACAATTATCAAGTAAATTACAATTATGACATATAAATTTTGATTCATACTTCGGTTTTTTATGGTTTTGAAACACATCTATGAAATTTGATATTGTTGATAGATATCCTAAACTAGTACTATAGCATCTAGGACATCTATACAAAAAATCTTTTCCCCATATTTCTTTTTCATGTGAACTTTTATACAGATACAAAAAAATACACGGAATTACTGATACAAATAATCCAATCAACAATAGCCATATAAACGTGTTCAAATCCATATTATTCATCCATATATCTCAAACGATCATAATCAATCCATTTACCATTTTCTTGTTTGACCATACAACCTTGAATCGGGCCATATGACCACTCTAATTCTTGCATTGTTGCTTTTGTCTTACATTTATATGTATTAAACCCTATAGCAAAAGCAGAAAATACTGCTAAACATACTACCATAACAATCGCAATTACAAATTCATCCCTAGTCATTTTTTTTCTCCTTGTTGATTTATCCAATTTTCACATTCAATTTCCATACTAAACCGACTTCTCATATTTTTGGTTGGAATAAAAACAATTTGGTCTGCATACATAACAAACATCGCAGTTCTTGAAAGATTTATATGTATTTTTCGTTGTTCTTCTGGAATTGCATAATAGATCTCATAACCTGCTATATCTTTAATCTTTGTAAACGTAATATTTTCCATTATAAAGACTCCTCACCTCCCCTAAACTCCTTACTGTTTACTGCTTCTTGCCAAGTTGGATATTCGGCTATAAGTTTATTAAAAACAATAGGGCTATTTACTGCTTCAATAGGATATGAAGCATTGTAATCATCATCATAAATAAGAAAAACATCTCCGTCTTGTATTAGAGTAACAATAAAAATTTCATTATTTTTTTGTTTATAAATCTGCCCTACTTTAATCTTTGACATCAAACAACTCCTTAATTTTTGCTTTAGATTTACCGAGATATTCTGAAAGTCCAAAAAATCTATTATCTATAATTATTTTTCTAGTTCTTCCATCACTAGCCATTGAGTGAAACCAATCTTTAAAATAATCATCTCTTCTAGTTAATATAAAAACTGTTCCGCTTTCTTTAGACTTCCACACATCTCCGACTTCTGGCGAATGTTTTTCGTTCATAATCTTTCTCCTGTAAAAGGGTTTAGTCCATTCTTCATTCTCTGACAAAAAGTACTAGTTCTAATATTAAGCTCTCTACACCACTCTGCTATACACTTTCTTTCTTCATTGTGTGTTATAGACAACTTTTCCTATCCGCATAGCTTTTAATGCTTCTTCAAATTTCATCTTTCTTATCCTCATAAAAAGTTACTTCATCTTTACAAATTGGACGGCAGTTTTCCCAAATCTTACCACAATCAGTAAGAAAACCATCAGTGTATTTATATTTTAAAATATCAATATCGGTTTCATCATCATTCCAAAACAAGCACAGACATTTGTTCTTGATGATATAGTCCCAGTCAAGTTCGGGTTCTTTGTAAAATTCCCAACAATTACTTAATGTTTCAAGTATTGAAAGAGGATATTCATAATTATCATTATTAACAATAACACCTTTTTTTAATAAAATGAACTTTCCTTTTTTCCAATGAGACAATCTAATCTTAGCCCCTTTTCTAAACTCGGGCAAAAGCTCTTCTAAATATGCCATTATTCTTGCTCCTCTAGTAAATCTGTGTTTTCGTGAATGTTGCCGATTATTTCAATTTCTCTTAATGAAGAACAAAACATTTTTTCAATCATTGATACGTTTTCGGGAGTTTTGGGATTATGCAAGTGCATATAAAAGCCGTTACAATTTGTTTCAAAAGATGCTGTGTTTGTATATTCAACAACCCCAATAAAAGGCTCTTTTCTTGAGCTTTTATCTATAATTTTTACAATATCTCCCTCATAAATGAGCTTGCCGTTCTTATCCTTTAAACCTGTGCATTGTTCAAGAGTGTTAATATACTCCATATCCACATTTTCTTTAGAATGATTAAACCACCAACGAAATGCCCAGTTGATGTCTTTTATGTTTTCTTCTGTAAAAGGTAGGTTTTTGTTTTCGTAAGTAATCCCTAGTTCTGAGAATATCGGATAATAATAACCTTTATCTGTCCAAACTCTTGGTAAAAATCTGTCATCGATCATTCTTCATTCTCCACCTTAAATAGATCATCTATGTTTGCTTTACTGTGTCCGAGATAAGTCCATTTTCTTATAAACTTATCATAATCAAGTTTACATATCTCATAATGGTATTCATAGTTAGTAATCCAGTATTTTCTTACATAAACAACTATATATCCAACCCAAAGTATATGAGCTTTTTCACCATATTCATCTTTGAATATATCTCCTGCTTCTGGTGTTCTATTATTACTTATCATTCTTTTTTCTTTCAATTATATCACTATATGCTTTATCTAATGCTTCTTTTTCTTTTCTATAATATTCATTTGAAATTATATACCCACCACTTTCTTGTGGAATTCTATAGTTTCTTGAACTTTCTGACCAGCCATTGAATACAGAAGCATAATCCCATAAAAGAAATTTAAACATCTTTTTTCCTACTACATTTTGTTTCATATAATATGGAATACGCATAAGATAATGATTTTTATTCCCATAATCATAGTCATAGTTAAATACATCAAACGCTTGTGTTTCCCAGCCACCACCCCAATATGAATTTCTTATAGTGGTTTTATCGTGTGAAATTTTATACTTACCAATAGATAAAGCATCTTCAATTTGCTTTAATGAAGAATATTTTTTATCTTTAACTGTAACAATAGCTGTTTCTAAAAAGGTTTTTATTTCTTCTATTTTCTTTTTAGCATATTCATAATCAATTTTAAAGTTTCTTACTGCTCTATGAGAAATTGTATAACATTCAAAATCTAAAACTTTATTCCAATCTTCTAAAACACGCATCATTTTATAATTTATTTCAATATCTTTTAAATAACTACTTGAATTATCAGGATAAATCAACCATTCACCATCATAATAAGTATATTGATGATTAGGATGTTCTTTAGCATATTCTAGTAAATCATAAATAGTTTCAATTTTTGTTAACATTTTTATCCTTTCTTTTACTTTAGTTCCAATTATAAAACAATTAGAATAAATTGTAAAGTCAAAATTTAAAGATGTTAAAACTTGATTTCTCTTTTGTTATACGTAGTATAACTGTATTAATTTTCTCTTTAAAATAAATTATCCTTAGATTCTTTTATTCTTTATTTTCTTTTGTATACTTTTCTTTTCTTTCTTCTTTTCTTAAAATCAAAAAAATTTAAAATAATTTGCTTTTGTATACTTTTTTTCATGTTCTAACAATTA
>CAMESA010000032.1 GCA_945935945.1 uncultured Mollicutes bacterium
AACAAATCAGAATTCAATTTCCAGAACAATCCAAGTGTCCTGAATTGACGTATACAACTCTTTAAAAACATTAATTATTAAAAAGTATTGGACTCCATGCTGTGGTCCCATATAGTTCTTCATTATAACACCAATATATTTTAAGCCATTCTTAGTTTTGCCTTTTTCAACTTCGATTAATCCCTAATCATCTTCAAGTTGAGGGTGAACCATATCAATAACATGTTTTTCTTCATATGGATTAGCGTAATTGGTTGGAATTGGATAATATCTCACAAAAAGATTGAAAGCATCTATCATCACAGCAGCAAAGTTATTATATTTTGGATGGTCATCAGGCTGTGCGAGTAAGGTTTTAATAAAGTCAGGTAATTTAATCATTTTTTTAAATTCTTCGCTAAATCAAAATGACCTTCTTTCATTTCTTTTTGTTCTAAATCTATATCATGGAATATTTGCATCGATTGTCTGAATGGCAATGCCGCTTTATGAATTGCACCATCAACACCGCCGCCGCCTAAAAGCGATTCGTTTACAGCATTAACGATTGCATCGACCAAATTACTGATTTTTGTTATATCCATGTTAATAGCTTTTATAATCATATTTTATTTTCTTCCATATGCAATATAGATAGACAGGATGAAAAAAGCTATTCAAAAACAATTAATGCAATTAGCCATCCTACTTGTCCAAAACAACAAAGTACAACGCCAGTTATTGGGACAGACAATGTCGAAACGACAAAACCTGCTTTTCTCTTCTTCTGCACGGATTACTCATAGCATATTATCTCCATTAAATGTTTGGTTTAAAAACAACTCTTGAGCCAACTTCTGCTTTTTGAACTTCAAGTCCATCTGGAATATATTCTTTTAATTTTTCGACGTGAGAAATTATTGCAACAGTCTTATTGTCATCCTTCAATGTTTCTAGAGCTTTCATAGCCATATCAAGATAGTTCTCATCTAGGGATCCAAAACCTTCATCGATAAAGATGGACTCAACTTGTATAAGCGCATGATTGGTTTCAATAATGTCGCTTAGTCCTAAAGCCATTGACAATGCTGAAACAAACTTTTCTCCACCACTTAATGAAGAAGCTGGTCTTTCTTTTCCTGTTTCAATGTCGTAAACATCTAAATCAAGGCCTTGTTGAGCATTTCCTTTACCAAGGGCGTCTCTTCTGACTAATTTGTATCTTCCATTAGTGATTTTTGATAGACGGTGGTTTGCCTGGATAATAATTTTATCGAAATAATCAGCAAGAATGTACATTTTGAAACCAAGTTTCATTCTATTAGCACCGTTTGCTGTTCTCGCTAATTCGTTTAAAGATGAATATTTAAGGATTGTGTTTTCGCATTTCTTATAAGCTTCCTGAATAGAGTTAACATCTTTAGTTAAATTATCGATTCTGTTGTTCAGAGAGTTTTCATCTTTGTTTAAAGATTCATAAACAGATTTTTTTAAATTAACTTCTTCAATCAAAGAAGCTTCATCAACATTGCCTTTTTCGATTAATTCTTTAGGCGTGCTATCAACAATTGCTTGAGCAGAAGTTTTCTCCTTCTCATGCATTGCAAGGTCTTTCTTAATCTGTTCAATGTTAACAACTAATTTAGAATCTTCTCCATAGGTTCTCTTAATGTATTCTTCTCTTGTTTTGATATGGACATTAGAAGACAATTTCTCGTCAATATCGTTTTCGACCGTTTTAATAGTCTCTTCTGTGCCACAAATTGATTTTTCGGCGCTTTCGATGGCTTGCGAATATTTAGATTCATCTTTCGAAACTTGTTTTTCTTTGTCTTCATAATCTTCTATAAAAGATTCGATGTCCTTTAATTCTTTATTAAGCTTGTTAAGTTCTTCATTAAGTTTATTTGAATAGATATATTCTTCATCAGCATCAGCAAAACCATTTTTCTTCAGTGTTTCAATAAGAGCGTTTTCTTTTGTTTTGAAAGCTGCTTTCTTGGTGTCTAATAAATTCTTTTGTTGATTTAATTTGCTAGTAGCAGAGTTGTATTCTTTTTCAGCTTTTTTATAATCATCCTCACTAACTGGATTACTTGCGTGAGCAACATCAGGGTGATGAATCGATCCACAAACCGGACACGGTTTTCCTTCTTCTAAAAGTTGAGCAAGATTGTATGAAGAAGAGGCAAAAAATCTATCTTTTAAGTCAATAAATTCTTTTTCTTGCTTTTTATAAGCATCAAACTGCTTGTCATATTGTGACTCTAAATTCACAACAGATGTCTTTTCTTCAATAAGATTATTCTTATCTTTCGCAATATCACTCAAAGAGGAAATTATCTTGTTTAATTCAATAAGACTGACTTTGTCATTTTCGTAAGTATCTTTCTTATCAAGAAGCCATTTTTTGATATCCTTAATTGTATTAAGTTCCTTTTTAGCTTGCTCAATTTCGTCATTTCTTGTTTTGATTGCTTTATTTAAAGAATCAAGTTGATTAAATAGCGGTTTTAAAGAGTTGATTTCAATTTGACCTTCCATCAACTTCTTCGATAATTCCATCATCTTTTCTTTTCTGCTGAGATCTTCTAATTTTTCTAAAGCATTCACATAGTTTTGAACCTGTTTATTGTCTGTTTGAAGAGTAGTAAGTTTAGCAGCAACGGCATTGAACTCTTTTTGAGCACTTTCTGTCATATTGTGCTTTTCTTTAATGTCTTCTTTTAGCTTTTTAATCAGTTCTTTAACATTATCGATGAATGTTGGAATGTTTGCAGGATCAGCAAGAGACTCAGCAAAGCCAATTATTTCTTCCCCGCCTTCAACTTTGTTGATTAGAGTATTTACAGAAGAAATAACACTATTCTTTTCATCTTCTGCTTTTTTAGAAAGCTCTGTAATTTTACGTTGGAATTCATCATAGATTTCCTTTTGGAAAATATGCTCTAAAATTGCCGCTCTATCTTTAGAGGTTGCGGTTATTAATTCAGTAAATTCTCCTTGAGCCAAAAGAGCAACACTCTTAAATTGATCTCTATTAATAAATAGAATTTCATTAACGATTTTGTCGTCTACATCTTTTGGCTTTGAAATAATGGAACCATCAGGCATATAAAGTTCCGCTTTAGGTGCTTCAGAAGTTAAACCGCCACCCTTTTTAGCTTTTCTCATATATGCCGGTTGTCTATAGATTCTATAAACTAGCCCGTTTGCTTCAAACTTTAAATCGACATACGTTATATCTTCATCTTTAGCAAAGTCGCTTCTGAGTGATTTTCCATCATCTCTATCTTTTCCGCTGCCTTTACCATATAGAGCAAATACAACAGCGTCAAACAGTGAAGTTTTGCCAGTCCCTGTTGGCCCGTTAATTAAGAACATTCCTTTGTCATTTAATTCTGTGAAATCAATATGCTGCTCTTTTAAAAAAGGTCCAAATGCTTTGAATTTTAAATCTAAAATTTTCATAACTAGTAAGCCTCCTTCTCAAGTTCATCAACCACAGCACTAACTGCATCAATCTGAGTTTGGTTTAAATCCTTTTCATTGATAAAGTGGAAGAACTTACTAAATTGTTCTTCAGTAGTTAATTCTTCAAAGCCTTCTTCTTTGTTAAGCCCTGCTTCATTTTCATCTACATCGTCTTTAATATTGACATAAGTCAACCCAACATAATGTGGATACTTAATTTTTAGTCTAGTTGCTGCATTAAGAACATAGGATTCATCCGTTAATTTAAAGAATACAATTCTCATGTCTTTAATTTCGCTATTCTGAGTCAATTCATCCACTGTCCCTTCAAGATAAACAAATTCATAAAGAGGTGCGATATCAATCTTCTCAATGCTGATGTCTGTTTTCGATTTGATATTAATAACTGTAAATGACTTTTTTTGCTGAATTTCGTCAACGCTATATCTCAATGGAGATCCAGCGTATCTTACTGTTTCTCTTCCAATATGTTGGGGACAATGCAAATGACCTAATGCCACATACTCGAATTTATCGAAAACTTTATAAGATATTTGTTCGATTGTTCCAACACTTGTTCGCACTTCGCTATCACTTCTAATTGGTTCTTCATTCCCGGTAACAAAGTAATGAGCATTTAAGATGTTAATTTCGTCGTCATTGAGCTGGTTATTGTCCAAAACCTTAATAACAGCCTTCTCAAAATCTTTAATTGTTTCATCTCCACTTAATACTCTGACTTCGCCAGGGAATATGTATGGAAGGGAATAAACATTAACAACAAGACCTTCTTCTTTAATTGTGTGCATGTGCATCGATAAGTCTTTATTAATTCCGCTATCTATGAAGAAACCTTGCTTTTCTAAAATACCATTGAAGCACGCTAGACGCTCCTTGGAATCGTGGTTACCAGAAATCATGTAAACATTTAGTTTTTCATCTAATATGGCTTTCGATAAAAAGCTATTCAAAAGATTTACTGCATCTTCTGGTGAAATTGATCTATCGTAAACATCACCAGAGATTATGATGTGCTTTATATTTTGTTTTTTACATAAATCTAGAGCTTGATCTAAGACAGATCTTTGACTATCTATCATAGATAGACCAACAACATTTTTTCCTAAATGCAAATCTGCTAAATGCAATATTTTCATAATTTTCCTCCTGTTATTAATAAAGATATTTTCCCACAACCGAGAAGAATATAATCATCCCTATAACTAATTCGATTAACAATAAAACGATAAATGTTATGCCGGTCGTTTTGTCAAGATATCCTCAGAATCCCCATGTTCTTCCTTTGTCAGTATGAAGATAAAAGATATAAATGAAGGCAGGAATGATTCCAAGATTGAAACAAAGCCATGCAATTGTACCTTCTCCAATGGTTGAATCATCATAAGCAATTATGAGTTATGATCAGTGCGCTTTTTGACCAATCACAATTATAATAAATCCATATTTTGTTTTTCTGTAAATATTTCTAACTATCTTAGCTTTCTGAAAACAACTATCTTGCTTTTAATGTAAATGATTAATCATTACATTAATCTTCGACATCTTCTATATCATCATTCGTATATACTTTCTCGGTTTTTTGAGTCCCTGGAGGGGTATATGTGTTTCTTGGTTGAGAATCAGGATAATAGGATTTTGGTTTTGCTGTAATTGTGAGCTGCTGAACAAGGCTTTTGATATCACTAAATGAGCAATCTCTATAATTTGAATAATGATTACGGCCGGCTGGCGATGTGTACTCCCATCTTATTATTAGTGAATAAGATATTTGAGGGTGTTTCACCAATTTCCTGCCAAGCTTAATTTCTCTTTTTCTAAAAGATTTAAGAGACATTTTATTTGCTTTAGCTAATGATTCATCAGTAGTTGTTTTAATCTGCGACAATTCCTTTTTATATTCAGCAGACGCAGAGACGTTGTAATTAATTTTTTGAATGACTTGTTGATAGTAGGAAAGGTTTTCTTTAACAAGTTCACCTCTCCTCTTATAAAAATCAAAATTGTCATATGCCCTCTTTGAATTTAGATAAAAAGTCTTCGTATCAGATGTTCTAGAAAGCGTCTGAAAATTATATTTCTTATTAACTTCTTTTATCTCTTTGATGTATGCACTTGCGATTAAGACTCTGTTATTCTTTTTCTTATTTAAAACAGAAAAGAAGACAATGAAGAAAATTACAATCGCAGAAACCCCGAGGAAAATATAAAGACCGATTAAATTATTAGAACTATTAGATGAACTTAAAATCATGACTGTTTACCTTGTGCTTTTAAAGCAACTCTTGAGTTATTATCAATCATGATTAATTCACCTTTGCTGATATAACAGGCCACACAATCATCAATTGCTTTATCAACTTTGCTTCCCACCGCTTTAATTTCAAAAACTCTTGCGACATAACGTTTTAATTCTTCTTTGAACATCGGTCCATCATTAGTCAACACTTCTTTGATTGCTACAAAAATTTCTTCTTTTGGAACATCGTCCATAGCACGTGGCTTATCTCCACCAATGCGATAATATTGCAATTCAATTAATCTTCCTGAAGCATCACATTGATCTGCTCTCCAATAGAAGAATTTATCATCTGCAAAGTTTTTATTTTTCTTAGTACCAATCATACTCAAGCAACGTCTCATATCATCTTGAATGCGATTTCCTGCTCTTGCAACACCAATCGCATTAGCAAATCTATTTCTTAAAACTTCTTCAGAAATAGGTGCTTCAATATCTAAAATTTCGCGAATAATCTTTTGCTTTGAGTAAATATCATCGTATCCACTACCATAAATGTTGTGGACTTTGTTGTATGAGATGTAAGGTTTCGAGTAATTAACTTGCTCAATCTCTTTGGTTTCAAACTCAATTTCGAGTTGTGGATTCTCCTGAACGGTGTGCTTGTAATTCTCTGGATGCATTCTTATATCTTCAATCTTTTGACAAATTTCTTGAATGACTTGTTTTGGATTATCGAGATAATCAAATGACCACACTCTAATTAAATTCCATCCAAGCAAATCAAGAGTATTGGGTTGAACAATATTTCTGTCCCTTGAAGTCAAAGCAGATTCGTAAGAATATGAGTCACATAGAATACCTAAAATATATTCATCCTTGTTATCTGGATTAACAACACCAATATCAACTCTAAATGAGGATTTACCAACATCAACATTTACTTGGTAGCCTTTTTCTTCAAGACTCAAAGCAATGTGTTTCTCAAAACCAACCCTTGTCTCAATAGCGCTACCATTTGGAACAATAAGCGCATCAGCACCATACTTGGCATATTTCAAGAAGTTATACAGCTCTTGAGCACCTCTTGATTCTGTTTTCATGTTTGAGAGTAATTCTGGCTCAAATGACGCAAATATCATCATTTCATATCTTGCTCTACTAACCGCAACATTCAATCTCTTTTCACCACCACTATTATTAATTGGACCAAAGCGATAATGCATAACACCAGTTTTGTCTGGTCCATAGCATACAGAGAAAAGAATAACGTCACGTTCATCGCCTTGGATGTTTTCTAAGTTTTTAACAATGATTGGCTCCTTGCTTTCAAAATTAATTTTTTCTAAATCTTTATGCTTAGCGAAGAAGTCTTGTAATAAATCGTCAACCATGTCTTGTTGTACAGAAGAGAAGGTAACAATACCTATACTTCTCTTACGTAATTCTGGAGATTTAAGCCTTCTTTCAACTTCTTTAATAATTGCTTTGGCTTCTATTTCATTAGTCGCACGCTTGCCACCATAAACACCTTTGGTATTTACAAATGAGACCTTGGTAACCATATCATTTGGAGATGGGAATGTAACTAAGTTATTTCCATAGAATTTAACATTTGAGAAACGAATTAATGATTCATGTTTACTTCTGTAGTGCCAATTCAAACATCTAGAAGGCATGCCTATAACATCACAATCGTCAAGAATGCTTTGTTGATCATCTAAATAACTATCTAAATCATCTGTGACTTTGCTTTGAAAGAATGCAGTTGGAGGCATTTGCTTTGAGTCACCAACAACAATTAAGCTCTTTCCTCTAGCAATAGCACCAATCGCTTCACTTGTAGGCATTTGGGAAGCTTCATCGAAAATAACGATATCAAATTTAGGCATATCCGGGCTCAAGTATTGAGCGCAAGAAATAGGTGACATTAAGAAGACAGGGAATAGTCTATTTAAAATATCTGGCACTTCACCAAACAATTGTCTAATCGCCTTACCTCTGCATTTATTTTTAACAGCTTTATTGAGAATACCTTGTTGACTGGATGCAGGAGAATTCTCATTGATTGAAGGCATTAAGGCAGACACTCTTGCAGCCGTCTCCTTAACTGTTAACTCTTTAAATTTTTCAAGTAATTCTTTGTAATGATCAACGTGATGTTTTAATTCTACGGAGTTGAAGGAACCACTTTCATCACCACTAATTGCGACATTGATAATGTACCCAAACACAGACTTTTTGTATATGAACTCAATATTGGAAGTGATTAATTCATTGTTTTCAATCAAATCAATAATGAAACCTAGATTGTGGTTTTTAATTTCCTTGATAACGGATAACAAAGAGCACCAGTTAGGCAAATAGTCAATTTTTGCAACCCACCTATCTATGAATTCAAGCAATTTTTCGCATCCAAATCCATATCTTGTGCATAAAGAAAAATCAAAGCCAACTCTTTTCATTACTTGTCCAACTTCAGAAAGTTGTTTCATTGATCCAAGAACGATATCTTTGCCCTTTAAAGAGAAAGACTGGGTCTTTGTAACAAGTGTTAATAATTCTTGCAAAGTAAAAACTTTTGAATACTTTTCAATTAATTCTTTTGTTGCTAAGTATCTACCTTCAAATTTTTCAAAATCAAAATTCTTAATTTCGTAAGAAGCCGAATTTCCAAATGCAACATTATACATTGTCATCTGTTCGATTAAAACCGATTCAGATTCTTTTATATTTTTTAGAGCGTCGTAAAGTTTAGGCAAATCTTTTACATTATATAATTTTGGATTCTTGCAAAGAGTCATTACCTTTTTAAGAAGTTTTTTCTGTCCAAATATTTTCTTTAAAAAGAATGCTCTATCCAAATTCTTATATTGGATATAATCGGATTCATAATCCAAATCATAAATCTGTGATGAGAAATCATTTTTGAAAATTGATAACGATTTTTGATACTCTTTTCCTTTATTAATCACTCCTGTAACAAGATTATCTAATGTGCATAAATCCGTGCCAATCAACGAAGTGATACAATTAATCACTTTTTGATCTTCTTTCAAGAAGTCTCCAAGAGC
>CAMESA010000033.1 GCA_945935945.1 uncultured Mollicutes bacterium
GTTGTATCGTTATATAAAGATATACCTCTGTCTGAAACATAGTAAACTCTTCTGTTGTCGATCACTTCGAGTGGACATAATTTAAATAATCTTTTATATTTGTTAAGTTTTCTGTATGTAATTGTTTTTTTCTTATTTTTAAAATAAATTACAAAAAGTAAAACATAAACTAAGATAAAAAGTGCGACTCCAACACAAATAATAATTAAATTTCTTGTGCTTAAATAATAATCAATGAATGGTATATAAATCATAATTTTCCCCTTGTAATAATAATGTAAAATTTTATGTACAAAAATTCAATAAATTTGGAATTTTTATGCTATTTTGCTTCAAAATTCAAAATATCTTTTTTATCACCAATTAAAATTACAGTATCGCCTTCCTCAAATACATGGTCAGGATTAATATTTGTTGTAATTCCATCACCGATTTCAATTGCAATGATATTGACGTTATATTTTCCTCTAAGATCACAATTTCTAATAGTTTGTCCGAAGAATTTTTTAGGAACTTTAACTTCACAGATGTCAATATGCTCATTAAGAGAGATGAAATCCAAAATATTATTTGAAAGAATACGTTTTGCAAGCCTATCAGCACTATCTTTTTCTGGATAAATTACTTCAGCACCTAGTTTTTCTAAAACTTTTCCTTGGTCTTCACTATTTGCTTTTGCAATTATCTTCTTTACTCCAAGAGCTGCAACATTTAATGTCATAAGAATTGATACATCGATTTCTCCACCAACACCAATAACAACAATATCGCATTCTCCAAAGCCAGAATCTTCAAGCGTTTGTTGAGAAATATCATCACTAACATATGCATAATCACAATAATTCAATACTTCTCTGACTTTTTTCTCATCTTTATCAAGACAGACAATATTTTTTCCCATAGTTGCAAGTTCGATAGCAAGACTCATACCAAATTTTCCAAGTCCGATGATACCGATATTTGCTTTCTTTTTAATCTTTGGCATTTTCAACCTCCTTATCCAATAGAGACATCTTCTTCAACATAATTCCATGGAACTTCTTTATTTTTAACAATTTGTGAAATTGATAAAGGGCCAAGTCTTCCAAGGAACATTAAAAACATCAATACAATTTTACTTCCATTAGTAAAATATGGTGTGTATCCAGTACTCAAACCAACAGTTGCAAAAGCACTAAATACCTCAAATAAATAATCAACTAAACCATATAAACTAGAATCTTCAACATATTCTTTGTGTATAACGCCATCTTTTATGAAATTCATATTTCCTTCAAATGTTGAAATCAAGAAAACTGATAAAATTATTAAAAGCATCGAAACAAACATAAGAGTTAATGCACGATTAATAACTTTTTTTGAAACAGATCTTTCAAAAGCATGAACAGGTTTTTTAGAAACCATTGAAATAAAGTGAATGAAAGTAACAAAAACAGTTGTTGTTTTAATACCGCCACCTGTTCCACCAGGACAAGCACCTATAAACATCAACACCATCATAATCAATAAAGTTGAATTTCTAGCGCAACTCAGATCATAAGTTGTAAAACCAGCTGTTCTTGTTGATACACTTAAGAAAAAAGCGCCAAGGAAATTAACTGATTTGTTTCCTGAAGTAAATGAAGTATTAGGTGTAATTAAATTTTCAGTTCCATAAATAATAAGAGTTCCAAAAACTATAAGAATAAAAGTCATGAATACTGCAACTTTTGCATCAAAACGGAATCTTTTAAAATTAAATTTTTTACTAAAAATATTAAAAATTACAAGATATCCAAGTCCACCAAAGATAATTAAAAAAGCAATTATTAGGTTTAACCAAATATCATTTTGGAACGAAATAAGAGAAGTTGTACCAAATAAATCAAATCCAGCATTATTAAATGCACTAATTGAAGTAAAAACAGAATATCCAACGAGTGCAAAATTATTTCCCCCTCCGATTTCATTATGTAAAAAATAAAAATCAAGAAACAATAAAGTTGCTCCGATTAATTCAAACACAAATGTTGTAAGTACTATTAAAAGGAAGATTCTCTTTAATCCTTTATAATTAGAAATATTCCAACTTTCTTTAATTAAGTTTTGTTGTTGAAAAGATAATTTTCTAGCGAAAATAATAAAAATTGATACGCCAACCATTGCTGCTCCAAAACCACCAATTTGAATTAATATCGCAATGATTACATATCCAAAAATATTAAAAGTATCTGCAACACCTTCTTTAATTGACACTAAACCAGTAACACAAGTTGCACTGATTGATGTAAATAATGCGTCAATATACTCAATTGAAAATGAATTTGATTTGTGTGTAAAAGGGAAAAACAAAAGGAGAGAACCAAGTAAAATAACAAATAAAAAAGCTAGTCCGATAAGGAGCATCGGGCTACTTTTTAAGTTGCTAATCCAATTTTTCTTCTTCATTTTTTTAAAAAACCCTGCAGAACTCAACTATTTTCTTCAAAATCTATAAATTAAGCTCATTTTGTTATTAAAACTTTATGATAATTTTAAGGATCGTTTTCTGAAAATATTCATAAATTTTTTATGCTAAATGTTGTAAAAATATCACTTGCATTTATTAATTATACCATATTTATATAAGAACAATTAATAATCAAAATTTAACAAAACTAAAAATCAAAACTAACTCTTTTAATAATTAAATTGCAAATTCACCATTCTCCATAATGACGATTTCTTCGTTACTATCAAATGGTATTCCAACAACTTTTAAATCTTTTGTTCCAATCATAAAGTCAACGTGAATTATGGAATCGTTCAAAGGATAATTTTCTTTATCATTTTCTAAAGTTTTATCCATATCGACTGCTAATTCTTTAAAAGCTTCTCCTAAAGCTAAATGACATGAAGCATTTTCATCATAAAGCGTGCTAAAGAACAATTTGTTGGTCATATTTATTGGGGAAGAGTATGGAACAAGAGCAACTTCACCTAAATAACATGCATTTTTATCACTTTTAATCATTCTTTTAAGAACTTGTTCACCTTTTTTTGCTTGAACTTTTACAACTTTTCCGTTTTCAAATGTTAAAGAAAAATCTTCAATTAGTTGTCCTTGGTATGATAAAGGTTTTGAAGAATAAACAATTCCATTAGCAGTAAATTTGTTTGGAGAAGTAAAAACTTCTTCGCTAGGTATATTTGGTTGAAATACTACTTTTGACTCACTTGTTTGTTCACTTCCGCCTTCCCAAATGACACCTTTATTTAATTCAATACTAAAATTAGTTCCATTAGAACTTGAGTATTTTAATGTTCTAATCTTAAGGTCGTTTAAAATTTTTGCATGATTTTTTAAATTTTTGTCATGTTTTTCCCAATTCTCAATCGGATCGCCTTCATCAGCTCTACTTGTTTTTAAAATAAGGTCTAATAATTTTTCTTTTGCCTCTTCAACATCTAATTCAGGAAATACTTTTTTTGCCCATTTAGCACCTGGATATCCAGCAATGCACCATTGGCATTTTGGGAAATATTTATCACTATACTTTTTAATGGTTTTCCCACGAGATTGAATAATTTTTGAATATTTTTTAATATCAACACCTGCTAATCCATCAGGGTCTTCGCTTTCAATAAAAAGTCTGCAAGGCGTTTTATCAACAATATATTGAAATTTTGCTTTCTCGTATGTTGTTAAGTTACTTTGTCTTTTAAGATCACCTTTTGCAATTCGAGTTTTAGTAATCTCGTTGTCTGTCCATTCAATATCAACATATTGAGCGCCAGCATCGTAAAGTTCTTCGACTAAAATTCTGACAAAATCCAAGATTTCAATATCAGCTCTAAGAAAGACATCTTGCCCTTTTTGAATATTTAGGCCACTTCTAGCGATTAATTTTGCATAATTTCTTACTTTTTCTATGTTCATTTTATTTTCCTCCAGGTACATTTTATGAATTTATTTATGTTATGTGCTAAAATCTATTAGAGGTTTAGACATGTATAAATTTTATAGTTCGGATAAGAATATTACAAGTTATAAACGGGTAAAGATTCTGCAGTCATTTTTGCTCGTAGTTTTTGGAATTGTTCTTTGTATATTTTCAAATTCTACCAGTGTCCAAAATGCTTTAGGCTATATTAGTGCATCGATTATTCTATTGTATTCGGTGCTTACAATTGGTTTTGGTTTAATTTTTTCTAAGGGCATTTTTTCATCTGAAACAATTTCAGGAACAGCATTAGCAAGTTTATCAGTTTTAATTTATATTTTTCCACACTTAATTGTTGAATATATCCCAATTTTTGCAGCAGTATTTTTAATTATTCTTTCTTTAATTATCTTAATCGACTTAATTTCTATATATATTAAAAAGGAAAAGGGGTTTTGGATTAAATTTCTTTATATTTTTGGTTTTATTATCTTAATTGGACTAGGAGTTACAATTTTACTTTTAAATTTTTCATCTAATGAGGAAAATCAATCCCTTATAAAAATGATTTTAATCATATTAATTGGAATTTTGCTAATTATTGTTGGTAGTTTTTTAATTTTTTATTACGCCATGAACCCAAAATTCAAAGTCACTTCCAAAGAATTTGTGACTGATGATGGGAAAAAAGTAACTATTTCAACAAGCGAGACAACTGTAAAAATTAAAAGAAAGAAAAATAATAGAAAAAATAAAGAAATCAGCAACAATGAAGAATCTACTTCGCTTACAGTTGCTGACGATACTAATAAACAGAGTTAATTAATTTTCCATCAAGGAATGAATATAAGTTCGTAAAAACTATAGAAGCTCTTTTTAGCATTGCTTCTTTAGTAAAATATCCAATATGTGGTGTCAAAATTGTGTTTTTATACTTAAATAATTCATCTTCTTGAAGAGGTGGCTCCGTATCAAATACATCTAAACAAGCGTATGAAATATTTTCAGTCTCAAGTTCATATAAAAGATCTTTCTTATTTATAATAGGCCCACGAGCTGTATTAATAATAATTGGTTTAAGTGTAGATTCATCAAACAATGCTCTATTGATTAAATCTTTTGTTTCAGAATTTAGTGGAGCATTTAAAACTATAACTTTGCAATATCTAAAAATTTCCTCAATTGTACCTAATAAAACTCCATTTTCAGCTAAATCTTGAGCAGATTTTCTATTCAATGCGTAAATATTGCAGTTAAATGGCTTTAATAATTCAATTAATCTTCTACCAATTTTACCAGTACCGATAATTCCAACATTTTTTCCTAACAATTCTTCACCAATTAATTCACCTTTATCTTGATGATTTCTTGTTAATCCGTCCAAAATGTTAATTTTTCTAAGTGCATTTAAAATAAGAGTTAGTTCAAGTTCAGCAACCGCTTCAGTAGAATATCCGCTAGCATTTGATACTTTAATATCATGTTTTTTGCAATAATCGATATCAATATGATCAAATCCTGTAAACGCAACATCGATATACTTTAAATTTGGTGCGCACGATAGTAATTCAGCATCTAATCGTGTATTATCAGTGATTAAAATATCAGCATCTTTAATTCTATTTTTTATTTCTTCACGATCCTTACATTTAGTTTCAAAATAGAAAAAACTATGACCCATTGATTCAAGGTCAGTTTTTATTCCTGGGTATAATCTAGGATTAATAGCAATTGGATTTAATAATACAATTTTCATTATCTACTAACACCAGTGAGTTCTAAAAAATGTGGTAATGAATCACACCAATCACAGAATTTATGCCATTCAGATAATTTGTGATATCTTCTTTGTTGATACATTGTTTTTAATTGTTGATAATTAGTGACCATTGTTGCTCCAAGGCAAAAACCAGATGGAGTTGATGCAACTAATTCTCTCCATTTTGCAACTTTTTTCTCTTTATCCTCATCACTAATTGAATTGTATTCATCTTTAATTCTATTTAAAATTGCTAAAATTTCTTTATTTGTTTCAGAAACACATTGATTTGCAATATCAAATTTAAGTAAGCAATGCATTGTTGATTGACTAGAAACAAAATCAAACCAATGATATCTTTGTGCTTGTTTCCACCAATAAAGTGGTGCAGTAATGTCAAATTCAACCACAATGCCTTTTAAATAGTTGTCGTGACCTTCTCCACTTCTGCAACTTCCTAGTTTTTTTGATCTATTTAAATCTTTTTCAGTTACAGGTTCTCTATCAAAAGCAGTTCTCATTGGGTTACCACTTGCTTTTAAAGCATAATCAACACCATATACTTCAGTTTTTCCAATATTGAAATCCATAATTTTACTCCATTTGTGCGTCTATAAAGTTTTTAAGTAAGCCAAGTCTAGTTAATAGTCCAACTCCACCTGGCACAGGACTTTTGAAATAACATTGAACATCATTTTCGCAATCACCAACTAAATGTCCATCAATTCTTGAGATTCCAACATCAAGAATTACAGCATTTTCTTTAAATTTGTAAGTTTTATCTAAGAAATTTGCTTTACCAATTGCAATAACAACTAAATCTGCATTTTCTAAATAATGTCTTAAATCTGAATTAGTTGTTTTTGAGTGTGTAATTGTGACATTCATGTTCAAATCTAAAAGAATTTTTGCCATTGGTCGACCAACGATTTCGCTTCTACCAATAACAACTGCGTTTTTCCCAGTGAATGAAAAATCATTATCTTTTAAATAATCAATCATTCCTCTAGGTGTTGCAGGTAAAAATTTAGTTAATTTATGAAAACCATCAATATCTAGTCTTGGATCAATCGCATTTTGTACTCTTTCAACATCCCAACCATCAAAGAGTGGTAATTGAACAATAATGCCACCTACTGTTTCATCAATATTCAATTTCTTGATTAAATTTACAAGATAGTCAATATCATGAGCAGATTCATCAAGTCTTATTACTTCATGTGCAATCCCAACTTCATCGCAATCTTTACATTTGCCTTTGACATAAGCGTTTGTTGCACCATCGCTAACACTTTGAATAATGACTAATTTTTTATTGATATGATATTTTTCGGCTGTTTTTTTAATTAAATTCTTTTGCTCAAGTACGTATTCTTTAATTATTTTCATATTATTCATTAGAAATAATATCCTTTAATGATGCTAAATTTTGAATACTACTTGGAACAATAATTTTTGTTGCTTTTCCATCAGCTAATTTTTCTAAAGTTTTTAAACTCTCAAGTTGAATAACTTGTTTAGATGGTAAAGCTTCGTTAATTAATTTAATTGATTCGGCTTCTGCTTTCTTTAACTTTAATAATGATTCAGCATCACCTTCAGCTCTTTTAATTTTTGAAACCTTTTCGGCTTCTGCTTTTAAAATAGCACTTTCTTTTTCACCTTCAGCGATAAGAATTTGAGATTGTTTTTGACCTTCAGCAAGTAAAACTTTTTCTCTCTTTTCTCTTTCAGCACGCATTTGTCTTTCCATAGCCTCACGGATATCTTGTGGTGGAAGAATATTTTTAACTTCAACACGAGTAACTTTAATTCCCCATGGATCTGTGGCTTCGTCTAAGATATTTTTCATTTTTCCATTAATTGTATCTCTACTAGTTAATGTTGTATCTAAATCCAAGTCACCAATAATGTTTCTTAATGTTGTTGCAGTTAATTTTTCAAGTGCTTGTTGTGGATCAGTAACACCGTAAGTATACAAGTTTGCGTTAGTTACATAGTAAAAAACAACTGTGTCAATTTGCATTGTAACATTATCTTTTGTAATAACAGCTTGTGGAGGAAAATCTCCAATTTGTTCTTTCATAGAAACTTTGTTTGCAATTCTTTCAAAGAAAGGAATGAGCCAATGAAAGCCAACTTTCCAAGTTTGGATATATTTTCCTAATCTTTCAATAACAAATTCATCAGTTTCTTTTACAATTTTGATGTGTGAAATAACTATAACAATGATGATAAAAGCTAGCACACCAAAAACAACACCAAGAATGATGCCAGTTGAATTTAAAATAACAGGATTAATCATTGCTTTTTACCTCCTTAACAATAAATTTATTTCCTTTAATAGATATGATTTGAACAAGTTTACCTTTTTCGATAATTGATCCATCTTCAGTTTCACAATCCCAAATTACGCCATTGATTTTGAGTTCGCCAACACTAAATTTATCGATTTGCTTCAAAAGTTTATGTTCAGTGTTAATTAATAAATCTAAATTTGACTTACTTTGATTACTATTCATGAATTTTTTAACAAATGGACGAGTTGCAATTAGCAAAATCAAGGATATTCCTGTGAAAATAATAATTTCACCCCAAAATGGCAATCCAGGAATAAAAGAAAAAATTAACGAAAAAAGTGCTGCGATTGCAAACCATATTGACACTAAATCAAAAGTTACGGCTTCAACAATTAATGCAGCAACAAGTATGACAAGCCATACTATCCACATATAAGGTTCCATAAGCAACCTCCTTATTATTTTTATAAAATTTTAGAAAAAACGAAGTTATAACAATTCAGAAATTGTATTAATAACACGAAGAGCAGTTTCAGTTGTGTCTTCTGTAGAAGCAGCTTGTGTTAATGAAGTAGAAAGTAAAGCAAAAAATAGGAAAACAATTCCAAATCCTAATGTGAGATAAGAGATGATTAATTCACTACCTCTTTCTTTGGTCTTGACGAAAACATTTAAACCGCCACCAGTAATAGCACCAGAAGCACCTTCACTCTTACCACCTTGTAATAAGCCTAAAACTATAATAATAAAAGC
>CAMESA010000034.1 GCA_945935945.1 uncultured Mollicutes bacterium
TACTTCTTGTGCTATAGCACCGCTTATTTTGAAAGAGAGATGAACTACAGATTTCTGCAAGAAAAAAGGAAAGATTGGCTACTTAGATCCTAGGCTTTCGCCAGTACCTCTTTCTAGTGGATACACTAAACCACTATAAACTAATAGTAGGTAAAAACTATGATTTTTACAATTTACAGAAAATTACCAATTTATAATGAGTAAGAAAAAAGCACCTCTTTTTGGTTAAGAAGTGCATTTTTCTTTTAGTGATTTGTATTAACTTTATTTTAAACTTAAGTAACATAGATTATTTCAGAGTTATTTGATTATCTTATATTCCTTTAGTAATCCAGACGAATATGAGAGTTCTTTCTTAAAATGATTTCTTGAAAGAAATTCTTCGAGAGCCATTAAGTCTTGAGCATTATCGTTCAAAAAAATGACTTCATTTCCATCGCCAAGAATTAACTTGATAACTCTATTATAGTAATTGACGTCATTTAAAAGTTTTTCTAATTTTTCAATATCAAGGCTTGAATTATTAATGAATCCGTTTTTAACGGCCATGTCCTTTTTATTGAAACAAGGATAATCTTTCAAAATCTCTCTTCCAAGCATAATTCCCAATTTATACTTTGCAGAAACAAGAACGTTAACAAAGTCGGTGCAGATCAATGTACCTGCGTACTTATAAATATCAAATGCGTTAACTTTTAATTCATCCAACAAAGCCTTAAAGGAATCAATAACGTAATCTAAAGTGAACTGCTGAACATTATCTCCATAAATAAAATAATCAGATAGAGCATACCCGTGGGTTGAAAAATTCCTTATATACTTGATATCATCTACGCATTTGCTAGATAGCTTCAAATGCGTTAACGCAAGTTCAATAGACGAGATGTTTCCCTTTCTCTCGATATCTCTTGTTTTGTATATATACTCTTCCAATTCTAAGGTGATTTTTGTCACCGCATCCGAAACAATAGAGGAAACAAGCCTGTAGTCTGAAACGGTAGAAGGAAGGCTTAGGATATAAATATTCTTATCTGTATAAAATTTTGGTTTATTTAACTTTTTTGCAAGCTCAAGATTGCATGTTGACTTTGTGTCTTTTCCGAACATCTTCACCCCGTTTGAATAAAGAAAATCTACAAGCGCGAACGGAGGCATTTCATTTGATAATTTTATGAAAGAATACATATCACAAATTTCAAGGATATAGTCGGTTTTGTAATAAGTTTTAGTAAGAGAACCTGCGAATATCTTCACCTTGTTCCCGTCTACTAGTCCGGAGATCTTAAAAGTAGGAAACCTGTGATTTCCTATTTCGATGTTAAATTGATTCAAATTACCGGAATTGTATTTTGAAAAATCGCCAATAATTGACGATGGCAGATCTTGATAATGATATTTTCTTATTTCTTGTTCCAAGTCAACGCCGCTAATTTCTGCAACAAAGCGGCCGTTAGATTTCTTAGAAATCTCTCCGCATGCAATCAGCGAAAAGATATCATCTTTTTTTATCAATGAATTTATAGATTCTTCCCTCAAGAAATTTAATACGATAAAGATTACGCCAGCTATCGTTATCTCCTTATCAAAATATTTTATTTCGTTGTTAAATCTAGTTTGATTCTTTAAACCTGAAAAATCAAAATTGAAAAATTCAAAATCTCGGTCACATAAATAAGCGTGGGCATTCATATTTCTTAAAATTTCTAATATCCTACCCATCAGCTTTAGACTGTCCTCATTTTCCAACTTGAATATTTCCTTAGTTGCGTTCGGAAACATGATTTTAAGATCATCAATATTTGCGTATTTCATAAAAATATCGCATCCGAACGTTCCCTTTATTACCCTTTCAAGGTCAATTAGTCCCGTTAACAAATTAGCTTTAAAGAAAGAACTATATTGCTTGAACTCGAATTTATGATGGCAATTATAAAAATCACTGGCTTTTGAATTTAAAAACCTAATCATTTCATTCTTGTCACTTCTTTTGTTTTTTAATGCAAAATAAGCCATATTACCCCCTAATCTAATAGAACAAACTTGGCACCAGCCTTTTCCATTCTTTTTACCGTTACATTTTTGCAGATGTTAGATTCGTTATTTGAAACGAGAATGAATGTTCTGGTTCCTCCGTCTTCTTTATTCAAATCCACCACTGCATGACCAACCGTTCCACTGCCGGCAAAAAAATCCATGACAACAGAATTCTTATCGGTTGTCATTCTCACAAATTCCTTCATTAGCTTTAGCGGTTTTGGAGTCGAGAAATAGTCTCTTCTTCCAAAAAGCTCGCAAATCTCATCCTTTGCAGATGAAGTAGTCCCGAAGCAATCGAAGGTTTTTGGAACTTCTGCTTCCTTTTCTTTAAGGACGCCATCTTCAATATATGGCTGCATGACTTTCTTCAATTGTGAATTATTGCTCTTTCTACAAATGATTATGTATTCGAAGTCAGTTTGTTTCTTGTTTGGATTAAGAACAACTCTATTAACATCAAAGAACTCATGTTTCTTTTTCCATTTATGGAAACTTACAAATCCCTCTCCGAACACATCCTTGCAGATATTAAATAAATTAATGGATTCCCCTTCGTCAATGTTGATTACTAAGAACCCTTTGTCAGAGAGGAGTTCTTTGGAAAGCATTATCCTTTCTTTCATGAATGCGTGGTAGCCATCCTCATAACCGGAATCCTTGTATCCGATATAATCGATATGCGAATTGTAAGGTGGATCGATCAATATAGAATCAATCTTCCCTTTATATGCTTTCTTCATCGAATTGAGCGTGCTTAGATTTTCTGACTCAATCACGTAATTCGTCCTTGATTCCCTTTTGATTAATCTCGCAGGGGAATTCGAGAACGCGTTGTTGTCCACTATCGCTTTTGAACTTACTGACACCTCTTTTAAAGAAGAGCAATAAGCAAATGCCCATTCTCCAACATAGGTAATTAAATCACTACAATAAAGTGCTCCTAATGATGAGCAATTTGTGAAGCAGGATTTATTTACTATGTTGACATTATGCAAATCTAATCTAGTCATTTTGTCACATCCTGAGAAAGCGCCTCTTTCTAGCGTTATAACAGAATCAGGCAATTTGATATGGCCAATAGCTTTCCAAGCCGGATAACAAACGATCTTCGACATGTCTTTGTTGTAAAGGACTCCATCCACCACTTTATAATAAGGCGATTTTGACTCAAAATGGATATTGCTGCAACCAACAAAAGGATTGTATCCAATATCGTTCAAAGATTCAGGAAACACAATGCATTCAATTCCCTTGCAGTTCCAGAAAGAGTTTCTATTTATTGTTTTAATTCCATCCAACAGTACAAGTCTCTTACTTTTTATTTTATTGAGAGTTCCGACTACAGAGGTCTTAAATCCATTGTAAATGACATCATCTTTAATGAAATAAGCCTTTGAATTATTTATTAATTCAAGCTTTGAACACCCCGAGAAAGGGTTGTTTTCCATCTTCTCTAATGATGCTGGCAACACTATTCTTTTGAATCTGTCGCAAAGGAAGAATGTGTGCTTGCAAATCACAGTCACACAATCAGGAACTACGAATACAGTTTCATCCCCTTTTATGGAGCAATAGATCATAGTCTTTTTGTCAGCTGTGTATAAAGCACCATTTTCCATAACAAAGTGCTTTGATTCATTTGTCACTTCGATTAGAGGGCAACCTGCAAATGGATTATTTCCCATTAACTCGACAGAGCATG
This sequence comes from uncultured Mollicutes bacterium, assembly GCA_945935945.1. The sequence goes on from CAMESA010000034.1 coordinate 3,740, forward strand.
GTATGTTAATTTTCCTTAGATTTTTGCAGTTATAGAAAGTGTCTCCACCCATATTTTTCAATGTTGGCGGTAGTACCACTTCCTCGATTGATTGGTTATCCCAAAAAGACGAAGATTCAAGTTCTTCTATTCCATCAGGAACGATAACAATTTTAGAATTTCCTATATATTTCATGATTCTGTTTTCTTCTATAATGAAATCAGGATCGTTGTATTTATTTTCCGCTCTTTTTCTTAAAGAGATATTTCCTTTTTCCTCGAATAAACCATATTCAAAGATATCACCGTTTTTAATTTTTGTTTTGTATTCTAGAACACCACTAACCAATCTCGATTTATATCTGCATTGCTTATCGGAAAGTGTCTCTTCATGCAATGAGTCATCCCAAACTGCAAACTCGATTTCATATCCCTTAAAAAGTGCTCCATTCTCTAAAAGAGAAAAATCGTTTACCTGATATCCCAAAGTCAGTATTCTATTAACGAATTCAAGCTTCACGAAACTTTCGTGAGTGTCTAATTCGAATGCTTTATTATTGTTGATATAGACCATCTGATTAGCGGAATCAATCCTTATATAAGTGCCATTAAAATAAGTCTTCTCGAAAATATCAGGAATATGTTCAAAGAAGCGCATAGCTAAATATAGGGCAGTGTATTTCATGTTCTTGCTTAATCTTAAATCACTTAACTTAGGCATCCTTTTCCAATTCCTCCATTATTATGTCGACTACTTCTTTAGGCTTTAGACTAGATGTATCAATTACCAAATAAGGGAGTTCCTTCATTTTGCAAAAATCAATCATCCTTCTATAGATGTTTTCAGATTGCTTTGCTTTTACTATATCACTATCATTTACATCTCTTGAAATGAGTCTATTAACTATGGTTTCAGAAGGAGAATAAAGGATGACAGTTAGTTTTGGCTTTCCTAGCTTTTGAATCAACAGATCATAGACCTCTCCGTTATTATCAGATCCACTCCAAGCGTAATTAGAGGCAAAGTGTCTGTCAGTGACGATATTTTCATCTTTGAACATTTCGTACATATAGATGCTGCCTAGGCCATAAAACCAGGAAGTGAATACTCTGTTAGGATTCGCATTAACTTGGTCTCTAATTCTTATATATTCGTCAAATTTGTCCTCAGATTCATCAAATAGGTAATGAAGAGGCTTCTCGACGAATTTGTACCCGAGTCTTTCTGATAGGAGTTTGCATGTTGTTGATTTTCCAACGCCATCCATACCCTCAATTGATATATGGTTCATCTTTGTTTTCCTCCTTGAGACTCATCATCTCCTGTAGCGTCACAGGTTCATAATTCGTGACATCTACCCCAGCGTTGAATGCCGGTTTATCTTTGAAATATTGCTTGATTTGCACGTAAGCAATATCGTTTTTCTCTGTTTTGTTATGAATGTGTCCGTAGACATGGTACCCGCCCCTGCTAAATTCCATCCAATCCATGACCGGATAATGACATAAGCAGACCTTTTTGCCGGAATCATCAATGAGTTTCATGAATTCGATTGACTCAAAGGCGTTTGATTCTTTTATTAACTCAAGCATCTTCAAATCGTGATTGCCGACGATAAGATGTTTGTGTCCATTAAGTCCTTTGAAAATTTCTATCGCTTTGATGTAATCATCCTCGGCTATATCGCCAAGAACATACACGGTATCATTCTCATTGACTTTAGCGTTCCACCTTTTGATGATCTCGCTTTCCAATTCCTCAAGACCCGAAAATGGCCTGGAGCATTTATCGAAGACCCTTTGATCTCCGAGATGCGTATCTGAAATATAGTAGATCATCAGTTTGCCTTCCTGTTCTTCGATTCGTTCATCTTACCTTTGGTAAAGAAGTCCTGAACCTCCAGGTAACCACTAACCCTTCTAATACGTGTAATGTGGTGACTTCCACAGGATGGGCATTTATCAAATGTTCCAGATGTACCACATTCAGAGCAAACATCTTTAGGGAAATTAAAACCTAGATAATGGACGCCAGATTTAATAGCAACTTCGACAAGTTCATCTAAACCTTCAGCATTTCCAAAAGGTGCCTCAGATAATTCGACATAAGATATGCATCCACCATTTGAATAAATATGGAACGGACCTTCTATTTCCAGTTTTTTGTAAGCTGGCAGTTTGCTATCAACATCGATATGGAACGAATTTGTATAAAAATCTTTATTGAGAACTTCATTTGAATATAAGGTTTTATCAATCTCTACAAATCTTCCGCTAATCAACTCGCCACTTGTAGCTAATAGCGAGAAATTCATATGAAGGTCATCTCTCAATGAATCGACGTATTTCTTCATGAACGACACTATTTCAAGAGCTACAACACGATTTTTATCATTTATCCAATACTTCTCGCCAGTTAATATCTCAAACGCCTCTGATAATCCAATAAATCCTAAAGAGAGTGTTCCGTGTTTAAATGCTTCTGATAATCCAACCTCATTTATGTCCTCACACCACAATTTGTATTCTTGATTCGTAGGAAATAAAGAAATATCTGATTTACAAGTTTTATTAAACCTATCGATTAATATGTCTTTTGTTATTTCAGCTACTCCAAGCCATTTTTCTTTAAATAGGGCTATTCTTGATTCAACATCGGTAGTTTCCGCTGCGGCTTCAAAAGCCAATCTAGGAAGGTTAATTGAAATGTTGTCAATATTTCCTCTTCCAATCGCTCCAATTATTCCGTGAACATCATCAACTACCCTAGTTCTACAACCCATTATCGATAGCTTTAATGGATCGACATTTTTATCGGCCTCGCAATCACACAAAAGATATGTTGGAATCATTTTCTTTGCTGTGCATAAAAGAGCTTTTTCGAGTAAATCGAAATTAGGATCACATTTGAATCTATTAATGCCTGCATGAACTTTAAACACTATATTTGGCTTGTAAACTAATTCGCCAGAATTATAAAAGCAATCCAATAATGTGAAAGTTAGAAATCTAGAGAATTCATCAGTTCCCAATCCCACATTAAAAGTAACATAGTAACTGGTTTGACCCATTCTAGTGTGGATGTTGTTGCACCAAAGAATAAGCGATCTAATTGAAGCTCTAAATAGTGATTCATTGCCTCTCATCTTAACATTCAGCTTTGAGAAGATATTCGCAAAATCAATATCAAAATTTGCGAACGACATCCCGCCACTTTGTTCATTTCCCATTTGCGCTAGAAGTTCTTTGATAAAATCAAATACAGCAACTATTGTTTCTGTTTGATTCAAGCCTTCAAATTTTTTATAAGGGAAAGCATTTAGAATATCAAATGTAAGACAGTTATAAGTTAGACCATAAGCATCAAGATCATGAATGTGTATATACCCTTCCTCATGAAGCTTGACCCACTCTGGTTTTAAAGAAGATAAGATTCTTTTCTTTTCTTGCTTTTCTCCAAGATTATACACTTTACCAACATAACTTTTTCTGTTTGCAGCATTATCATTTTTATTTTGCTTTTCCATTATGCTTCACCTCCAAAAATTCTTGATTGGTTGAGCCCACGAAAGGCTTCATTGATGTTTTTAATTCTTTTTTGAAACTTCCAACTTTGATGTATTTTAAATACCTAAGTATCTCTTGCGGGACTTCATTAAGTTCATGTCCCGTATATAAGCACAGATCGAAATCTTTCAATTCCTCTAATAGTTCCTTTAAAGCATCAGCTTGAAGAAGAGGTTCTCCACCACTTATTGTAAGCTTCTTATTTAGGCATTTTTCCCTAAGTTGATTGGCTAAATCCTTCACATCGACTGAGAAACCTTTGTTTATATCCCATGTGCTTGGGTTTTGGCATCCAGGACACCTAAGGTTACATCCTTGAAGGAACACAACTGTTCTATAGCCATAGCCATCGCATAAAGACGGATTATTCATTATCGAATTAATACGCAAATTGCTCATACGCATATTCCTCCTCTTCTTCCAAAAGCCACCACTTTTCAGCTTCTTTGATGGCTTGTCTCTTGACTCTGTAAACAACAGATTCCCTTTTATTTCTTTTTTCTTCTTTGAGATATCTAGGTTCTAATTCTAGTCTATCTGAGAAGTCCTCTATCATTTCTTGGTCTTGCTTGCACTCGCAGCAAAGATAAGGATCATGTTTATTTATTTCTTGAAGTTCTTGGAACTCTTCGATTGTTATTTTTTTGCATTCAAGGATGGCGTCCTTATGGTCATGCTTGACCCTAGGTATATACCTAGCAATTTCAGCAGCACCCTTTCCAGTAGCGGCAATAACAGGGAATGAGATTCTAATATAATGCTTCACGCCAACGTGACCGCATTTGCAAGTAACTTTAAAATATTTATTTTCCATATGGACTTTCGATGAAAGTCTCTAAATTATTGAAAACATCAATCAGCTTTTGAGGCTCGACAATATCATTCGTTATAAGTGGTTTATTTCTTCCTTTTATCTTGACTACTACTGTTCCATGTCTAGATGTTGCGCCTTTGTTTAATTCCATGCTTTCGATTTCAGAAACAGGAATATAAACAGTTCTATCAAACTTAGAGTCTGACCATCCAATTATGACAAGATGAGTTTGACTCAATGTTCCGAATGAGTAGTTATATCCACCAGCACGAATTTTCTTAATGCCGCTAATAGGCAAAGGTAAAATGCTTATCAAAGTAACGGCAATTGATCCAAGAACCATGTCAGCAATAAACATGCCGTCTATATCTTTAGTCATTAACGCACAAACCAATGTT
>CAMESA010000035.1 GCA_945935945.1 uncultured Mollicutes bacterium
GGTCAGAAAAGCCATAAGTCTGAGTCTTTTTATGTGATAAAACAAATTTGCTTTTCTGTTTGTTTTTAATTCATTTTAGAGGTATTAAAGCGTAAAATATTCTAGCAAGGAGTTTTTTATGGAAAATGTTTATATTGGTGTTGATGTTGGTGGCATGTCTTTAAAAGCAGGGCCTGTTACAGAAGAAGGAAAGATTTTGTTTAAGGATACTGAACCAACAAATTCTAAAGAAACTGGAAAAGAAGGATTTCTAAAAGATATAAAAAACTTAATTTTAAGAGTAATTGATAAAATTGATAAAAATTTGTACGAAATTAAAGGTATTGGTTTTGGAATGCCTGGTTTTGTAAGTCCATCAAAAGTAATCGTTGAATATTCTCCAAATTTATTTTTAGAAGATGTTCATCTTGGTGAATATTTGCGAGATTTAAATATACCTTGTTTTATTTCAAACGATGCAAATGTTGCAGCATTAGCTGAGGCAAAATTTGGTGCTGGTAAAGATTTTGATAATGTTATTTTATTAACACTTGGTACAGGTGTTGGTGGTGGAGTCATCATCGATGGAAAATTATTTGAAGGTGTTGATGGAAAAGGTACTGAACTTGGTCATGCTACAATTATGATTGGTGGAGATCTTTGCAATTGTGGAAGAAAAGGCTGTTATGAGAGATATGCAAGTGCAACTGCTTTGTTAAATCAAACAAAACAAGCTATGGAAGAACATAAAGAGTCAAAAATGTGGGATTACTGTAAAGGTGATATTAAAAATGTCTCTGGTTTAACAAGTTTTGAATGCGCAAAAGCTGGAGATAAAACTGCAATTGATGTTGTTAACAGATATGTAATGTATGTTAGCGAAGGAATTTTAAATTATTTAAATATTTTTAGACCAAACGCTGTTTTAATTGGTGGCGGAATCTCAAATCAAGGTGATTATTTCATTAATATGATTAGAAAATATGTAAAAGATGCAAATTATGGCTTCGTTAGAGCACCTGAAGTTGAAATCTTAACTGCAAGTTTAAAAAATGATGCTGGAATAATTGGCGCAGCATGTCTTGCAATGGATGGAACAAAATAATTTTTCTTATTTTTTAAAACCTCCTTTTAGTATAGAATAGTAAAGGGCACCCCCTAAATTCATAGAATAATATTTTCTAGAAAAGTGAGGTTTTTTATTATGGCTAAACAAATGAAATTTATTTTTGTTACAGGCGGAGTCGTTTCAAGTTTAGGTAAAGGAATTAGTGCTGCTTGTATTGGTAGACTTTTAAAAAGAAGAGGTTTAAATATCTTTTCAATGAAACTTGATCCATATTTAAATATAGATCCAGGAACAATGTCACCATATCAACATGGTGAAGTTTTTGTTACAAAAGATGGTGCAGAAACTGACCTTGATTTAGGCCACTATGAAAGAATTATAAATACCTCACTCACTAAAGAAAGTAGTGTTACAAGTGGAAAAGTATATTCAACTGTTCTTGAAAAAGAAAGAAAAGGCGAATTTTTAGGTGCAACTATCCAAATTATTCCTCATATTACTAATGAAATTAAACGTAGATTATATGATGGATTTAACGCAAAAGGCGATACCGATGTTTGTATTGTTGAAATTGGCGGAACTGTTGGCGATATTGAATCCCAACCATTTTTAGAAACAATTAGACAACTTAGAAGAGAACTTGGTTATGAAAATACATTTTTTGTTCATAACACTTTAGTTCCTTATTTAAAAACAACAGGTGAGATTAAAACAAAACCAACTCAACATAGCGTTAAAGAACTTACAGCACTTGGAATTCAACCTGACGCTTTGCTTTTAAGATGTGAAAAAAGAATTGATGAAGCTAGTAAAAAGAAGGTTGCATTATTCTGTAATGTAAGTGATGAAGCTGTTATTTCTGTTGAAGATGTCCCAATTATTTACCAAGTTGCTTTAAATTTACAAAAACAACATTTAGATGATTTGATTGTAAATCATTTAAGACTTAAATGTGGTGATCATGCAGATATGTCTGATTGGGTTCAATTTATTGAAAAAATCAGACAATTGAAGTCAAAAGTTTCAATCGCACTCGTTGGAAAATATGTTGAATTACATGATGCATATATTTCTGTTGCTGAATCTTTAAAATATGCTAGCTATGCATTTGATAAAAAAGTTGATATTCATTGGGTTAATTCAGAAGAAATAAATGAAAATAATATTAATGAATTACTTAGTGGTGTTAGTGGAATTATTGTTCCAGGCGGATTTGGAAATAGAGGAATTCAAGGAAAAATTGCTGCAATTAGATATGCAAGAACAAAAAATATACCATATTTAGGACTTTGCTTAGGTATGCAACTTGCATTAATTGAATACGCAAGGGATGTTTTAAAGATTCCAGGCGCTGATTCAACCGAATTTAATCCAAATTGCGAAAACAAAATCATTGATTACCTCCCAGATCAATATAAAGGAATTAAAATGGGCGGAACAATGCGTCTTGGAGAGTATGATTGTGTCTTGAAAGAAGGTAGTAAAGCACATTCTTTCTACAATATGGATCTCATTCCAGAAAGACACAGACATAGATACGAATTCAATAATCATTATAAAGCTTTATTTGATGATGGAAATTTAATTTTTTCTGGAATAAACCCTCAAACAAATCTTTGCGAAATAATTGAACTTAAAAATCATCCTTTCTTTGTTGCTTGTCAATTCCATCCAGAATTTTTATCAAGACCACTTAAACCTCACCCATTATTTTTAGGATTTATTGGAGCTGCTATTAAATTAGAAGAAAATCATGAATAAAAATTATAAAGAAAATATAAAAAATAGAAACGAAGGCAAAAGCGATTTCCAAAAGACTAAAAAATTAGATATTAAAGAATTTGCAGTTAAAAAAGAAAGTGAACTATTATCTTATTTAATAGATGAACTTCATTATTCAAGAAATAACGCAAAAAATTTATTATCTCATCATTTAATTGCAATTGATGGAGCGCCAATAAGTCAATTTAACTTTATGATTTATCCTGGTGATACATTAATTATTGCTAAATCTCCAATTAGGAAAAAAGAGAGATCAAAACTTCCAATTATTTTTGAAGATGAACACATTATTGCAATTAATAAACCTTTTGGATTGTTAAGTGTTGCGAGCGATAAAGAAAAATCATCTACAGCCTATCGAATGGTTACAGATTATGTTCAAAGTAAGGATAAACATAATCGTGTTTTCGTTGTTCATAGAATTGATAAAGAGACAAGCGGGGTTCTGATTTTTGCTAAAAATGAAAAACTTCAAAAGATTTTACAAGATAATTGGAATGAACTTGTTAAAAAAAGAGGCTATTTTGCAATCACAGAGGGTCAATTTGAAAAGAAAGAAGATACAATCATCAATTATTTAAAAATGAACTCTTTAAATTTGATGTATACCGCTTCACCAAAAGATCCAAAAGCACAAAAATGTATTACTCATTATAAAGTCATAAAAGAAAATAAAAATTACTCATTACTTGATGTTGATATTTTAACAGGTAGAAAGAATCAAATTCGTGTCACTTTCGGCAGTTTAGGACACTTTATTTTAGGTGATGATAAATATGGTGAACCTGAGAATCCAATTAAGAGATTGTGCTTACATGCTTATGAGCTAGATTTAATAAATCCAATCACAAAAAAAGAGTATAAATTGAAAACAAAAATACCAGAAGAATTTGAAAAATTAATGAAACAAAATTCAGAACAAAAAGATGCAAAGATAAATAAATTTTAAAAAAATATTGGGGTTCTGCAGGGTTTTTGTTATAATGTGGTATGGCGAAAGATGTATCAAAAAAATTATTTGAAGCTTTTCTAAGCGTATTACCTATAGCAATTATTGTTGTTATAATTTTTTCTTTGCAATATTCAAACTTTATGCCAAGTGGTACTTTATCACTTGATACACTTTTGACATTTTTAATTTCTTTGATTGCTTTAGTTTTTGGTATGGCTTTATTTTCACTTGGTAGTGATGTTGCTATGAGCAAAGTTGGAAAATATATTGGTGCAAGTATTACAAAGAGAAAATCCCTATCCTTAATTATAATAATATCTTTTATTTTGGGTGTAATGATCACTATTGCAGAGCCTGATTTAACAGTTCTTGGTGATCTTTTATCTAGTTTTCTCAACCCATGGATTTTAAAAATAGTAATAGGAATTGGTGTTGGAATATTTTTGGTGATTGGACTTTTAAGAATTATTTTCCAAAAGAATTTAAAGTTATGGATAATTTTTTTATACGGAGTTGTTTTTGCCCTTGCTTGCTTATTTGAAGGAAAAGCTGGAGACACTATTATATCGTTATCATTTGATAGCGGTGGCGTCACGACTGGACCAGTCACTGTTCCTTTTTTATTAACTTTTGGAGCTGGTGTTGCTGCTGTTCGTGGTGGTAAAAACTCTTCAAACGACTCTTTTGGTGTTATGGGATTGTGTTCGATTGGGCCACTTATCTCATCGATGCTTTTATTTTTGATTCTTTCAAATTTTTATGATTTTTCTATGATAAAGAATACAATTTCAGCTGAAAATTCAATTTTTCATGTCTTGAAGTTGACTTCACTTGAGGTTTTAATTGCAATTGTTCCTATTTTGTCTTTCTTTTTAATATATGAACTAATTTTTATTAGAATTCCAGGTATTGAGTTAGTAAAAATTATGCTTGGTTTTATTTATACCTATGTTGGATTAACGGTTTTTTTGACTTCTGCAAAAGTCGGATTAATCCCAGTTGGTTTTGCTCTTGGTGAAAACTTAGCAAATCCAATTCATAATAATGGATTTAATTATCTATTAATCATTCTTGCGATTTTGATTGGAATTGCTGTCGTTTTAGTTGAACCTGGCGTCCATATTTTAAATGAACAAGTAGAAGAAATAAGTGGTGGAGCAATTTCTAAAAGAAAAATGCTTATTTCAATGTCTGTTGGTGTTGCTCTAGCTATAGTTTTAGCTGTAATTAAAGAATTATATGGACCTTTTAATATTACTTATTATTTTGTTCCACTCTACATTATTGCTTTAGGTTTGACTTTTACTGTTCCAGATATTTATTCTGCAATCGCTTTTGATAGTGGTGGAGTTGCAAGTGGAACTATGTCTTCATGTTTTGTTCTTCCTTTTATTATTGGAATTGCAAATAGCAAAAATTCAGGAAGTGGTTTTGGTGTAATTGGACTAATCGCGCTCATGCCTTTAATTTGTGTGCAAACCCTAGGTTTAGAATCTATAATAAAACAAAAAGCACTTTATAGAATGGCTAAAAGACGTGTTAAAGAAGCTAACGATGCTCAAATTATTCATTTTTAGGTTTTGAATATGTTTTTTAAAAAGAAAAAAGTTAAAGAAAATATTGAAAATAAAGAAGAAAATATTTCAACATTACCTTACGATCAAGAATTTAAGATTAGCAAACTTAAGCTTTTTGTTGTAATTGTAAATCGAGACCAAGGTGACTTCTTTGTTAAAAAGTTTGAAGAAGTTGGCGTTGGAGCCTCATTTGAAATCTATGGAAGAGGCACAGCAACAAAAGAGATTTATGAGATTTTAGGTGTTGGTGATACAAAAAAAGATATTATTTTATCGTTTGTAAGTGAAAAAGATATTTTAAAAGTGAAAGAAATTGTTTCAAACAGATTTAATATTTCAAAAAATGCTAAAGGAATTGCTTTTTCTATTGCAATCGACTCTTTAGCAGGAATTCTAATTTACAAATACCTTACCAATACTCGTCAAAACGAAAGGAGACCATCCCATGGAAAACCAAAAAAATTATAATTTAGTTGTAGCTATTGTTAATAAAGGCTATACCGATCTAGTAATGGAAGCAGCTAGAAACAAAGGTGCAAGAGGTGGTACAACTTTTGTTGCACGTGGAACTGGAAATAAAGAATTAGGTTCATTTTTTGGAATTGCAATTGAACCAGAAAAAGAAATCGTTTTTATCATTGTTGATAATGAGATAAAAGACGATGTTATGTTAGAAATTTATAAAGTCGCTGGCTTAGAAACTAAAGGGATGGGAATTTGTTTTTCAATGAATGTTGATGATTGTGTTGGATTAACACCTTTTGAGAACGAAGAAAACAAGGAATAACATTATGAAAAAAGCTTCTAATGATAAGAAAAACAAGGGTTTCCTCGTTAGCGAGTTAGCAGAAATTGAAAAAAGAGAAAATGAAATCCCGTTTATAAATTTTTATCCTCGACCAAAATTAAAAAGAAATAATTTTACAATTCTAAATGGTGAATGGGATATAGAAATTAGCAAAAACAGTGATTTACCAGTAAAATACATAAAAAAAGTAGTTGTTCCATATCCAATTGAAAGTCCAGACAGTCTTGTTAATCATCTTTTAGAGCCTGATGAATATATTTTTTATCATCGAGAAATAAAATATGATTTAAAAGACGGAAAAAGAGCGATTTTACATTTTGAAGGAATTGATCAAACTGCTGAAATTTTTATCAATAATGAATTTGTAGAAAAACATATTGGTGGATACACTTCATTTTCACTTGATGTTACTAACTTTTTAAGTAAAGGAAGTTTTGATCTTTCAATTAGAGTTCAAGATGTTACCGATCAAAGTTATCACCAAAGAGGAAAACAAACTTTAAAACCTAGTTTCTGTTTTTATTCTTCTTCAAGTGGAATTTATAAAACTGTTTGGTTAGAAGAAGTTCCAGAAAAATATATCTATGATGTAGCTTATCAATCAATTTTTGATGAAAATGGATTAAAAATATACATAAAAACAAAAGAAGATGGAAACGCAAAAATTTCAATTGAGGGAGAAACTTTTGTTATCCCAACAAATAAAGACAATCTCATTACATTAAAAAATGTACCAATACGGTCAATATCATGTCCAAATCTACTAAATATTGATATTGAATACTGTGACGATGTTGTTAAAACATACCATGCGTATAGAAAATTTGAAGTTAAAAACGGTGAAAATCGCGGATTTTTCTTAAATAATGAAAAAATTATTTTAAATGGTTTGCTTGACCAAGGTTATTATTTTCCAAACGGATTAACTCCAAGATCTTATAAAGATTATGAATTTGATATTTTAAGATTAAAAGAACTCGGCTTTAATACAATTAGAAAACATATTAAAGTTGAAGATGAATATTTTTATTATTTATGTGACAAATATGGAATGTTAGTTCTCCAAGATCTTCCAAATGGTGGTGAGCCATACAAATTTATTAGCGTCGGATTTCCTAGATTAAGCATTAAACTTTTAAACAAAGAAAAATATCTAAATGAAAAGAATGTTGGAAGAGGAAATGCTCTTGGCAACAAAGAATTTATTAATGATTCCTTATCTATAATCTCTAAATTGAACAATTATGGATGCATTATCGGCTATACAATTTTTAATGAAGGTCGGGGTCAGTTTAAAACCAGCGAAGTTTATAATATTTTGAGACCAAATATTAAAAATAGGTTTGTAGATTTAACAAGTGGTTGGTATCAATCAAATGATAATGAAGTTTTTTCAATTCATGCTTATACGTATCAAACTCGTGATAGACAAGATATTTATAAAGATCGTCCATATTTTTTAAGTGAATTTGGTGGATTAGGATTAAAAGTAAAAGATCATTCTTTGTATCCTGGTGAATTTTCGCATCGTGGAAGTAAAACAAAAGCAGCTTTAACTAAAAAATATGTTGGTATTTTTAATAACTTAATTAAGAATTTAAAAAAGGGTCATATTGCTGGAATGATTTATACCCAAGTTGCTGATTGTGAAACTGAGTACAATGGGATCTTTACATTCGATAGAAAAATTCTAAAAATTGATGAAAAAATCATCAAAGAAATAAATGAAAAAATTCATCCATATTAATCTTTTTTATTATTAATTACTTCTTTATATAATTTGTTTTTGTTTACATTAAACAAAGTTGAAACAGCATTTATTGCGTCTTTTTGTGATAGACCAGCGGACGTTAAATCATTAACTTTTTCTAAAAAACCATCTAAAACCCCATTATTTTTTGTGTTTTCTTGATTTTTTTCAACAATAATTACAATCTCACCTTTGAAGGATTCATAATTTTCAATAATTGATTTTACATCTCCACGAATGAATTCTTCGTATACTTTTGTTAATTCACGAGCAACACAAATTTGCCTATTTCCTAATACTTCATAAATAGATTTTAAAGTGTCTATAATTCGATGAGGAGCTTCATAAAAGATTAGAGTAAATTCAATATTTTTGAGTTTTTCTAATTCCGATTTTCTTTTACTCTCTTTTGGATCTAAAAATCCATAAAATAAAAAGTGAGATGAATCTATTCCACTTCCAACAAGTCCATTCAAAAAAGCGTTTGGTCCGCTTAATGGAACAACTTTTATTCTATTTTCGATTGCTTTTTTTACAAGGATTGAACCAGGATCACTAATGCATGGATAACCTGCAT
>CAMESA010000036.1 GCA_945935945.1 uncultured Mollicutes bacterium
AGAATATGATGTTGATTCTTTAAGAGAAAATATTGCAGTTGTTCTGCAAAAGAATATTTTATTTAGTGGAAGTGTCAAAGAAAATCTAAAATGGGGAAATGAAAACGCAACTGATGAAGAAATCATACATTTTTCTAAATTAGCTTGTGCTGATGAATTTGTTTCAAAATTTGAAGGCGGATATGATTATAAAATTGAACAAGGCGGCTCAAATGTTAGCGGCGGTCAAAAACAAAGACTTTGTATCGCTAGAGCTTTAATCAAGAAACCAAAAGTTTTGATTTTAGATGATTCGACAAGCGCTGTTGATACAAAAACTGACGCATTAATCAGAAAAGGACTTCGTGAAGATTTAAAAGAGACAACAAAAATTATCATTGCTCAAAGAATTTCTTCAATCCAAGACGCTGATCAAATTATTGTTATGGATAACGGAATGATAAATGGCATTGGGAATCATGAAGAATTAATGAAAAATAATGAAATTTATCGTGATATTTACAATTCTCAAAACAGAATAAAGGAGGCAGAATAGTATGAAAAAATTTAATTCTAATACTTTTATTCGCTTGGTAAAGTACTATTTTAAAATAAATAAATGGTATATGATTGGAATTTTCTTTTTTATCATTTTATCTTCTGTAGGAACTGTTGCTGCACCTGTTTTTATTCAAAAAATCATTGATGATGTTATTAATCCAGGAATAAAATTTGGTTTTGATAAAGTAGAGAATACATTTATTCAACTTTTAATTACTCTTGCAGTTATTTATTCTGTTGCAGTTTTCTCAAATTTCTTGATGAATCAATTAAATGCAATCGCTACACATAGATTTTTAAATATATTACGTACAGATATGTTTAAAAAGATGGAAAAATTGCCAATTTCTTTCTTTGATCAACATCAAAGAGGTGAAATTATGTCACTTTATACCAACGATGCAGATTCAATTAGAGAATTTGTTAGTGGAACTCTTCCTCAAATTTTTAACACTATTATTATCATTTCATCTCTTGCAGTAATGATGATGATTTATAGTTTGTATTTATTTATCTTTGTAATTTTAACTACAGTTTTAATTCTTTTTGCAACTAAAAAAGTAGGTGCAAAAAGTGCTAAATTCTTCATAAAACAACAAAAATCAATTGCTGAAGTTGAAGGGTTTGCTGAAGAAATGATGAATGGCTTAAAGGTTGTTAAAGTTTTTTCACACGAAAAAGAATCAAGAGCAGATTTTGATAAAATTAATGATAATCTTCAAAGAAATTCAGAAACAGCGAATGGAAATGCCAATATGCTTGGACCAATTATTCATAATATTGGAAATGTTAACTATGTCGCAATAGCTATAATTGGTACATTTTTGGTTGTTTTTGGCGTTCCAAATTTAAGTTTAACTGGCATTAGACCTCTAGAAATGGGTGTTGTTGTTTCTTTTTTAACTATGTCTAGACAATTTGCAAATAATTTTAATCAAATTTCAATGCAAATCAATACATCAATTATGGCTATGGCTGGAGCTACTCGTTGCTTTGAATTGCTTGATCAAAACGAGGAAGTTGATGATGGATATGTCACTTTAGTTAATGCAAATATTGATGAAACTACACATGAAATCACTGAAAGTTCAACAAGAACTGGCAAATGGGCTTGGAAACATCCTCATAAAGAAGATGGAACTGTCACTTACACAGAATTAAAAGGTGACATTTTGCTTGATAAAGTTGATTTTGGCTATACAAGTGACAAGATTGTTCTTCATGATGTCAGTGTTTATGCAAAACCTGATCAAAAAATCGCTCTTGTTGGCTCAACTGGAGCAGGAAAAACTACAATCACAAATTTAATTACTAGATTTTACGACTTAGCAGATGGCAAAGTTCGTTACGATGGAATAAATATTAACAAGATTAAAAAGAGCGACTTAAGAGAATCTATCGGAATGGTTCTTCAAGATACTTCTTTATTTACAGGAACTGTAAAAGAAAATATTCGTTATGGAAAACTTGATGCAACAGACGAAGAAATAATTGAAGCCAGTAAAATAGCAAATGCATATGATTTTATAACTAGATTGCCTCAAGGATTTGACACTATGCTTGTTGCAGATGGAGCTAATTTATCACAAGGTCAAAGACAATTAATTTCAATTGCTCGTGCTGCAATTGCAAATGCCCCAGTTATGATTTTAGATGAAGCAACTTCATCAATCGATACAAGAACTGAAAAATTAGTCCAAAAGGGAATGGACGCAATTATGAAAGGAAGAACAATTTTCGTCATTGCTCATAGACTTTCAACAATCCAAAATAGTGACGCAATTATGGTATTAGATCATGGTAGAATCATCGAAAGAGGCACACATGATGAGCTCATAAGTAAGAAAGGTTTCTACTATCAATTATATACTGGAGCATTAGAACTTGAATAAAATATTGGTGTTCTGCAGGGTTTTTGAGAATTTTTGAATATTTTAGCAGAAAATTTTAGCTACTTTTGCTAACTTTAAAATGACATATATTTTAATTCGTGTTAAAATTTTTTCATGATTAAAATATTTCAAGAAGAAGACAAATCACTAATTTCAAAAGAATATTCTTTTGATGATGAAATTGAACTCGAAAGTGGATCATGGATTCATATTGAGGATCCAACTGTTGATGTCTTAAATAAGATTTCAAAACTAACAGGCATATCAAACACTTTTCTTCTTTCTGCTTTAGATGAAGAAGAATCTGCTCGTATTGATAGCGATGATGGAGATACCTTAATAGTTTTAGATACTCCATACATCGAACTTGATACAGGTCATTTTTCAACTGCACCATTTATCATTGCTTACAATAGAAGTTATTATGTAACAATTCAAAGGCATAATTTTGAAATTGTAAGTGAGTTGTTTAAAAGAGTAAAAATCGTTGAACCACACAAACATGTTCGTTTAACTTTAAATCTTGTATATCGTTTAGCAACTCTTTTTATTATTTATTTGAAGAAAATTAATCAAAAAACCGAAAATCTTGAAAATTCTTTACGTTCATCAACAAAAAATAAAGAACTCCTAGAACTCATGGATACAAACAAGACACTTATTTATTTTTCAACAGCTCTAAATGGAAATAAAGGTGTTTTAACAAAACTTTTAAGAAGTCAAACTTATAAAAAATATGAAAGTGATTTTGATTTAATGGAAGATACACAGGTTGAAATGGATCAAGCAATAGAAATGTGTTCCATCTCACGTTCTGTTTTGAATTCAATGATGGACGCTTTTGGCTCAATTATTAACAACAATGTTAATGCCATTATGAAAACTTTAGCTGTTGTAACAATTGTTTTATCAATTCCTACTCTTGTAGCTTCAGTTTATGGAATGAATTTTTCATATTTACCACTTTCAAATGATCCAAACGGATTTTGGATTATGTTAAGTGTTTCTTTTGTTGTTGCAATACTTGCTGCAGTTTTAATTATTTTATATACACGTAGAAATAAAGGCGACTAATCTAAAATAATTTTCTTTAGATTTTCATTACTTAAATAGATTTTTAATTCATTTTCGCCATTAATTACATCTTTTTTGGTCTTAAAATAGATTTTATTGATTAATTTATCGATATAGTCGCTCGCATTTTTGTAATCTTTATCGGTATAGTTTTCAAATGTTTCTTCGATTATAGTTAAAACTAAACGTCTAATTAGACATAAAATCGATTCTTCAATCCAATACCTAAATTGAATATTTTGATGATTATTTTCTATGTTTTTAATTGAAATATATAGTGGAAGAGCATCAAATGGATCGTGATATAAATCGCAATATACAAAATTGTATTTTTCAATATCTTTCTTCAAGAAAGCAATCGCGTCCTCTTTTATAATTTTTATTTTTTCTTTATGTTTGAATTGATTTAGAATGTTTCTTGTAAATAGATTTATGATGTTTTCGTCTTTTTCAATTATTGTGACGCTTTTAACATCCTCTTTTTCACTAATCATGTATGAAAAATATCCAAGACCTAGACCTAAAACAAGAACATTTCCATTTGCTTTTTTGATATCTTCATCCATTGTTTCGATTTCATGAGGTATTAAAGACATCCAAGTTTTTCCGCCTTCTTTTAAAGCTAAATAGTTAAATTTTGTATCAAAATAGGATAATTTATTAGTTTCTTTGTAGTAATTTTCACTATCTACAGTAACCTCACTTGCAACAAACAACTCATATGGATAGTAAAAATCAGTTGAAAGTTCGTAGTTTTTAAATTTAATATCAGTAAATTTAATATTTTTTACATATGGATTATTTAAATATTTATCTAAATCGAGTTTTGAAAAAACATTTAATGAATATGCTTTAGCAAGACGTTTGAATTCTTTATCTAAAGGATCAATTTCTAAATCTTCAAGCATATTTTCATAGAGCGATTCTTCATCCATTGTTTCATGTTCATCATGAGCGAAGTTCTCTAAATAATCGTTAATAATGTTATTAACTAAAATGTTTGTTTCTTTTGTTTCTAAGTATTTTTCAATTTCTAAACGGTTTGCAATTATTTTCATATATAAATTTATACATCATTTTATTGACTCTATAAACATTTCATTGCCCATTTTTTTAATTGAAGTGATTTTTTATGATGATTTATTAAAGAAAAATATTAATAAGCAAATTAATTGTGTTGAGATTTTTTTCTTTTATAATGTTTAATTATGAAAACATTGATTATTTATAAGAGTGAAACAGGTTTTACAAAAAGATATGCTGAAATGATTGAGCATAGAACTTCAGATTCTACCCTTGTTGAGTTAAAAAAATTAAAAAAGAAAGACATAAAAGAAGCTGATTTAATATTTTATGGTGGTCCAATCCATAATAATGTCATTAAAGGACTTTCTAAATTTCTAAAACATCATAAATTGTTTGATGGAAAAGATATTTTTATTTTTGGAGTTGGTTTGGAACCAGCATCAAGTGATAAAAGAGAAAATGTCATTAATGCAAATGGCTTAAGTTTTTATCACGTGCGACTTTATTTATTAACTGGCGGACTTGACTTTACTAAAATGAGTAAATTTAAGAAGAAAATTATTTCAATAGGTCTTAAAGCTGCAGCTCAAAAAGGCGAATTGCCAAACAATGCTGATCCATCACAACTTACTGGTCTTCTTGATAGAAGAATTGATATGGTATCTTCTGATCAAATTGAAAAGATGATGAATGTCTATAATTTAGTTGTTGCAAAAAGGATGAATTAGCGTGAAAGAGACCCTTTTTAATGTAAACATGCATTGCTCAGCATGCAAAGGAAATATAGAAAATAGATTAAAAAAGACAAAAGGTATTAAAGACGCAAATGCTAATTTAGTTAGCTCTGTCGTATCTGTCGTTTATGATGAAAATATTATAAATTCGACAAAAATAGTTGAGATCTGCAGGGATATTGGATATAAATGCGAACCAATTGAAGATGAAATTGAGCTGTTAAAAGACGAAAAATCATCTAAAAAAGAAGTAATAAAATTAATTATTGGTGTATTGATTTTATTGCCATTAATGTTTTTTACAATGAGTGATATGTATCCTCAACTAATACCAAATGTTTTAAAGGAACCAATTTATTTACTTCCAATTTTTGAATTGATTTTAAGCGTATCTATCATTGTGATTTTCTTTTCATATTATAAAAGTGGTTTTTTAAGTTTGATCAAAGGTTCTCCAAACATGGACAGCCTTGTTTTTCTTGGCTCATTATTTTCTTTAGTTTATAGTGTTTATTTCATTATTAGATTAATAATTTCACCTGATTCATTCTATATTTATGAAGCAGTTGAAGGAAAAATAATGTTCCATACTTATTTAGAAAGTGCTTCGATGATTCTTGTTTTTGTATCCTTAGGAAAATTTATTGAAAATTTCTCAAAAAGAAAGGCAAAAAGTACAATTAGCGAGCTTTTAAAATTGAGACCAAATGAAGCAACACTTTGCAAAAATGGTAATCTTGAAAGAATTGAAACAAAATTTTTAAAACAAAATGATGTTATTTTAGTCAAACCAGGTGAAGCTATTCCTCTTGATGGTGAGATTGAAAGTGGAGAAACTAGTGTTGACGAATCACTTTTAACTGGCGAATCTCTTCCTATATATAAAAAGGAAGGAGATAAAGTCATCGGTGGATCAATAAATAAAGATGGAATAATTAAAGTTGTCATTACTGAGAGCAAAAAAGATAATCTTTTAAACAAAATAATTAAACTTGTTATGGAAGCAAGCAATATGGATTCAAAACTTACAAGAAAAGTCGATAGAGTAAGTAGAGTTTTTGTTCCTATTGTTATGGTTTTATCAGTTTTAACCTTTATTTTCTGGTTAATTTTTGATCTTTCTCGTGGTCAAATCTTCATGATGCATCATTTTTCATCCATATTTGATGAAGCTTTCTCATTTTCAATTAGTGTTCTTGTAATTTCTTGCCCTTGTGCTTTAGGCCTTGCAACACCGATTTCGCTTTTAGTTGGTTCTTCAATTTTCTCTAAAAAAGGAATTTTAGTTAATAAAAGTGAAGCAATTGAAGCTTTAAAAGACATCGATTATCTTGTTTTAGATAAAACAAATACCATCACAAACGGAACCTTATCTGTTACTGATTTTCATTTCTTTAATGAAGATAAAAAATATAAAAATAGAATATATACAATTGAAAAATTTGCTTCTCATCCGCTTAGCGAAGGTATTGTTGAAGTATTAAAAAATGAAGCTGAACTTGATAATGATTTTAAAATGATTAAAAACATTGCGGGAAAAGGTGTTAAAGGTAGCTATGATGAGGAAATTTATATTGGAAATAGTAAATTACTTGAAGAATTTGGACCAAAATTCAGCGAAGAAAATCAAAGATACTATAAAGAAAAGTCAAAAAATGGCTCTTTATTAATATTTGCATTTACAAAAAATGAAATTATTGCCTATTTCGCTCTTGAAGACAAAATAAAAGAAAATGCCAAAGAATTTATTACTGAAATTAAAAAATTTATACCTCATGTGCTTCTTTTAACTGGTGATAACAAAATTATTGCTTCAAAAGTTGCTAGTAATGTTGGGATTGATGAAGTAATTAGTGAAGTATTGCCTGAAGATAAAGGAAAAATTGTTAACGATTTAATTAAAAACGGACATAAAGTCATGATGGTTGGTGATGGTGTTAATGATTCATTAGCTTTAACAAGTTCAACAGTTGGTGTTGGAATTGCAAAAGGAAGTGATGTTGCTCTTGCAAGCAGTGATTTTATATTGATGAATAATGATTTAATGGATATTTTAACAATTTTTAAACTATCAAAACGCATAAGAAATAATATTAATTTCAACTTGATCTGGGCGTTTGGCTATAACATTATATTTATTCCAATTGCTGCTGGCGTTTTTAGCTTTGCTCATATAATGTTGTCGCCAATGTATGCTTCAATGCTTATGGCATTAAGCAGTGTAACTGTTTCATTAAATTCGCTAACTCTATTTTTATTCAAAGATAATTATAATTAATAGATATTTAAACTATTCTTCTTTATAATAATTGAATATGGATAAAAGTGAAGGTATTAAAGTAATTTTAGTTAACAAAAAAGCATCTTTTAATTATTTCTTGAGTGATTACTTAGAAGCTGGTCTTGTTCTTTTTGGCACAGAAATTAAATCAATTAAAGGTCATAATGTCTCGCTAAATGATGCTTATGTTATTTTTAAAAATGGCGAAGCCTTTATTTTAAACATGAACATCAAAGAATATGAAAAAGGCACAATTTTTAATCACGATCCATTACGTACAAGAAAATTATTAATGAATAAAAGAGAAATCTTAAAATACGAACAAAAATGCATTAAAGATGGCTACACCGTTGTTCCAACTAAGTTATATCTTAAAAAAGGAATGGCAAAAATTGAAATTGCCCTTGCTAAAGGTAAAAAATTATACGATAAACGTGAAGCAATCAAAGAAAGAGATGATAAAAGAAACATCGATAAAGCGATAAAAAGGAATTAACCATGAAAAAAATGACTTTACTACATAAAATAAGTTATAGTTCCTTATTTATTGCACTTGGAGTTATTCTTTCTCGATTTGTTTCAGTCCCTGCTTTATTTGGTTTACCATTTTTAAAAATCAGTTTTGCTCCAAGCATTGTTATGTTTTCATCTATTTATTTAGGTCCATTTTTTGGTTTAATTGTTGGTTCTTTAGTAGATATTCTTGGTGCTTTACTTTTTCCAACTGGCGCATTTAATCCTTTATATACTATTCCTGCGGCCTTGACAGGTTTGATGCCAGGACTTGTTTATATTTTTATTAGAAAAATAAAAATTGAAGATAAATTTCCTTTTGTTTCGCTGATTTCTATATCAGCTTTTGATATTTTTATTATATTTTTTATGATTTTTAATAATTCGATTAAAAGCGAAAGTGGG
>CAMESA010000037.1 GCA_945935945.1 uncultured Mollicutes bacterium
CTCGATTGGTTAAGAAGAGATCATGGCTTAATACTGTACCTTCTTTGATGTTAAGTTCATCTAAGAGAAACTGATTAAAATCAATTTTTTCCTCGGATAAGGCGAAGAGTGGTTTCATATCCACAGCGGGATTGTAGCTCGCTTGGGTGTTGATGTTTCTATTCATGTGAATCGCGACATTGGGGATGATAAGAAGATCATCATCGACATAGAAGAGATGATTCTCAATTTTTCCATCACGGAGCACTTGCACGCGTCCTGCAAGTGTCAAAGGACGATCCATCCAGGTGTTATAAATCCCGCCTCCATAGGCTTCTACTTCCAACATCTGATTATTCTTCACTTGAATGACAGGATTCGGTTTCACTTTAAAAGAAGGAGAATCCGTGTGTGTGCAAGCAAGGAGAAATTTCGCTTCTTCTTTCTCGATATGACTTGGGAGAATTACTGCGAAAAGAGAAGAACCGTTTCTTGTGGTGTAATACTTGCCACCTTCAACAATCTTTTCTTCTTTACTCTCTTCATATTTAATAAATCCGTGTTTGATGAGTTCTTCTTCCATCAATTTTACTGCGTGGAAAGGAGAGTGAGAGCGATTTAACATCGATTTGATTTGATTGACAATATCCATACGTTTGTCTCCTGACAGGGTTTATTATACCTGAAATATCAAAAGATATTCTCTGTCTCATCTCCAATTGACATAAAAGCGCCTATAATTGTTTAGAAAGGAGAGAATCAGCGTGGAACAAAGTGAAAAGAATCTTTTAAATCTTCATTTCAACCGTGCAAAAAATGCGGTGGAAAGAGAAGATTATCGACTCGCTGGAGAGGAGTATCATCTTGTCTATAAAATCGCACAGCGATTAGCAATGCAGGCTAAGACAATCTTCGACCAGGAAGAGTACCTTTCGCTTGCGAAAGAATATCTCAATAAAGAGAGCTACTGTCAGATGATGGAAAGCAAGAAAGAAAAACCTTTATCCATCAAGCCTTCTCTCTCTTTTCATGATCTCTGCGGATTAGAAAAAGCGAAAGCGTATCTAAACGATACCGTGATTTTGCCTTATAAGAATAAGACTCTCTTTCAAAGAGAAAAGAATGGCATCTGTATCTACGGACCTGAGAAATGTGGGAAGACAACGCTTGTCAAAGCACTTGCTCACGAATTAGGAGCGACGATAATTCCGATTCAACCTCTCAAGAATTATGATCCGAATAACTTCCCTGATATTCAGCAGTATATTCAACGGCTCTTCGATGAGGCGGAAAAGAAAGAAATCGCAGTTTTATTCTTTGAAGATCCGCTCTGTTTCTTCCCTTCTTCAGAGAAAAACACAGTTCTTAATGACATGAAGAATCTCTTTGTTTATCTCTTTAAGAAAGAGATGAAAAGAGTGAAGAAAAAGAAAATGAATGTTCTCTTTGTTGCAACCACAGAATGTCCTGATAAACTCTCTAAAGATTTTTATCAGGAGGGAATGTTTGATGATTTGATTCGAATTGATCTTCCAGACCATCGGACTAGAGAGAGTATCATCAGGCAGATTATCCCTTCTATCAATGAGGATGTCTTAAAAGAAATCATTTATTCTACAGAAGGGTATCACACCTGGGGCGTCACTGAGATTGCCTTTGACTTATTGAAGCACGAAGAGCCGATTCAAATAGAGACTGTTAAGAAACTGCTCGCTGAGCATCCTCTTCAAAAAGATGAGGAGTATCAAAAACACATCTCTGAATTTGAAAATAACGCAAAATAAAAACCGGTGTTGTTTTTCTCACTCTGTTCCATGAAAGAGAAGAACACACCGGATTTTTTACTTAAGCCGCTAAGATCAAATGCTTGTAGAGCAAGACCCAGACAAAGTCGACGTAAGCTAAGACGACACCGACCGGCAAGAGATAGAGGATGAAACCTAAAATGTGTTTGCCATCCGGTTTGGAGATAAGGGCAGTAAGTCTGACCACGATTTCAACGATCCAGTTGACACCAGGGATCAAAAGAAGAATAAACTGCACTAATCTCGGAAGTGAATTAAACCATTTCATTTTGAACGGCCTCCTATCGTTAAGATTATATAGAAAACGATTATGTTTCTTCAATTGTTCTAAGCAATATTGTCGATGATTTCAAGATTTTTGCATATGTATTTAAGTGCTTAAGAAAGTGAACCCGAGAGTAAATCACAAGAGAGAAACCGCAGTTTCTTCTTGAAAGAAACCTGTGTGAATGGTAAAATAGTTGCACTCTCTACGAGTGCTTAGCTTAGCGGGAGAGCGTTTATTTAACACGGAAGAGGTCGCAGGTCCGATCCCTGTAGCACTCACCATTATTGCCAACTTAGCTCATCCGGTAGAGCAACTGATTTGTAATCAGTAGGTGGCTGGTTCAAGTCCGGCAGTTGGCACCATATCGAAAGCATAGGTTTGATACAGTAGAAACAACGTATCAATCCTTTTTTTCTTTGCAAAAATAGCCCTACTTATGTACTCACATTATTTAAAAGCAAAGCAACGTATCAATAGGAAAAATGTTTGGACATGCATAGTTACTATTCATTTTTCATTTGAGGAATTATTCAAAACACCGAATCTGATTTATTTAATTTTCCGACTTTGACTTATTCAAAACACCGAATTATAATTATTCAAAACACCGAATCAAGGGGAATAATCACAATGAAAAAATATTATCCACGATTAATTGATAAACAACTTGAGAGAAAATTACACTCCATTGGATGCATCTTGGTCAGCGGACCGAAGTTTTGTGGTAAGACAACCACCTGTAAAAGGTTTGCCAAGTCTGAAACGAAATTAATAACTACTAATGCAATACGTTTAGGCAAGGCTGATCCACAATCTTGTTTGATTGGGGAAGAACCCCACTTAATCGACGAATGGCAAAAAGTTCCGGAACTTTGGAATCTAATCAAATCTGACTTAGATGATGACTATCAATTCGGAAAATATATCATTACCGGAAGTACCACTCCGATAGATACAGAAGAAATTCAGCACTCTGGTGCAGGGAGAATATCCAAACTCATCATGCGTCCATTTTCTCTTTTTGAATCAGATGAATCTAATGGCAGAGTTTCTTTAAGTGGACTATTTAAGAGGCCATTTGACTCCTCTCAAACATTATCTAGGGAAGAGAATCCTTTTTCTTTAACTGATGTTGCTCAACTATTATGCAGAGGCGGTTGGCCAATGTCATTAAAAGCGCAACAGGAATATGCAATGGATGTCACTCAAAACTATTATGATGGTCTTTTCACCATAGAAGATGAAAGTGATGAATTTGCCGTTTTCCTAAAAAACAAGAACATCGATTTATTGAAGCTTATTCTAAAAGAATATGCTCGTAACATTTCTACAGAAGCTAAGAAATCAAGTATGATCAGAGACATCCTCTCTTCAGGAGAAAGAGAAAAGTTAGATGAAGATACCTTTGATAAATATGTGAAAATATTGAAAGACTTATTTATCATTTATGATATGCCTGCGTGGAAACTCAATCTACGTTCCTCTGTCAGTGTCAGAAGCACTCCTACGCACCATTTCTTTGATCCGTCCATTGCCTTAGCGGCTTTAAATATCAAGTCAATGGATTTACTCAATGATTTACGTTCCATGGGACTGTTCTTTGAAGACTTGGCAGTCAGAGATTTGACTGTCTACTGTGATAGCATAAATGCTACTTTGAAACATTATCGTGACAGCAACGGTCTTGAGGTTGATGCCATCGTCGAATTAGCAAATGGAGATTACGCTTCTATCGAAATCAAAATTGCAAGTGAAGAAAACATTCAAGCCGGCATATCTTCCTTACGTCGTTTCAGAGATAACATGGAAAGAAACAATCTCAAATTGCCAAAATATTCCATGGTATTGACCAGCCATGGAAATTGTTATAGAGCCGATGATAACATCTACATCGTACCCATCAATTGTCTCAAGGATTGAGGAATGATCATGACAAAAAATAATTAGAGGAGTTGATAACAACCAGACGTGAAATCGAATTATTTTTGATTACAAAAACTATTCCTTAACCTACTACAACGATAGTCGAAGAACCTATATTTCGTTTGTGAGTCCTGTAAGGAAACGCTGGATGTTTCCAAAGTAAACGATTTATGGGATTCAACTTACAATAATCAGAAAGTATCAGATATTTTTCGAAATGCAAAGGATGAAGATTTAACTTTTTTTTGTTAATAAGTAAAATCAAAGCAAGAGATTTTGCCAGAATTTTGTACCGCAAAATAGTGTACCCTAACATACCCTAACGTCTGTAGGAAAATGTTCCTCAGCTCCCATTTATAAAACAGTATTACTCAACATACCTTAATGGCATGCAATGGGTAAAACGCTCTAGGGACTTAGGATCTATTGGTTAACCCCGTGCAGGTTCAAGTCCTATTGTCCACACCGTATGAAAACTATTCCTTTGATACACGATATCAGAGGATTTTTTCTTTATTTAGGGGTTAAAACACGATTTTATGCTGTTTACAGTCGTGATAAGATTGGGGAAACAGTGTTTACCCAATTTGATAAATATCCTAAAAGCAGTGATGGAAGACGATTCTTTTTATCATGGGCTATGTATATAAAACTCATGAGAATAGAAAATATCGATGAGAGGCATTTTTATGAGATCGAAGCATATAATAATAATTGGGGCTTTAGAGAACTGTCTCGACAATATGATTCTTCTTTATATGAAAGATTGGCGTTAAGTAAAGAAAAAGATGAAGTTAGACTTTTAGCTCAAAAAGGTCAAATAATAGAAAAACCTGAAGATGCTATTAAAGACCCGTATGTTCTAGAATTTTTAGATTTAGAGGACAAGCCAGCTTATTCTGAATATGATTTAGAAACAGGATTAATTAAACATTCATTTAAATATATTCTTCCAGATTTGAAAATAATCGAATCTATCTATAAAGTGGGATGGGCAGCAATGTTAATGCAAGCATTATTATCAATAAATATGTTTGTCATGATTAGAGTATTTGCTATTAACCCAGATGGTGATTTAATAAATGGGACTTATGGTATCTATTATAAGATTTAGCAGATCGCTTTATTTTCTTGCTTTGGGTTAAGCAATACAATTATTTCTTTATTAAGTTTTAATGTTGGGTTAAGCGGTAAAAAAAGAATTAAAGAATGTATCAAATGGGGAATAATTGACACAGTTATTGTGGCAGGAATAATCACTATTTTGTTTGAATCTTTAGCGGAACCTATCGCTAATTTATTCGGATTAACCGCAACAGGAGAAAATAAAGAACAAATAATATCTTTATGTCAAACCTCCATCAGAATAGCGTCAATTGCCTATATTTTCATGGGTATTTCCTTAGCAATCCAAGGAATACTTCAAGCTTATAGAAAATCATTAGCACCTTTAATTATCTCCTTATTAAGGTTAATCATTTTATTAGTGCCTTTTGCTTTGATATTTATCTATAGTGATAATGCAACTTCTACAGTGTGGTGGTCTTTTCCGATTGCGGAGTTGCTGACAGCAATAGTGTCAGTTCTAATTTTGAGGGGATATAATTCTCGTTATGTGTCTTGGAAAAGGACTAATACAAAGGATTAAAGCAAAATCTGGTGGGTATTTTTTTATGACCTCTTTAGTGGCTAGGTCCCAAAAAGCTAGAGTGAATAATTGTCACGGGTGCTATCTGATATCGCAATTCGAGAGGTTAACTATCCTAACGATTTGTTCGGTTCAATACCTACGCATTAAAAGTTTAGGGTTAATTATTGATAAATGGCGGGATACGAACCTGGGTGTGCAAAATGTGTACAAGGGTGTGCATTGTATTAAAATGGCTCATCTTTGTCATCTTGCAAAAGTTAGGTGATACATATATTCGTATTGCCTTTTTTCTTGGATTTATAGCAGTTTTTACTCATTTAAATGTGTTAACGATTTGAAATGATGGTCAAATTTTATTTATAGTTCTTTTGGTAACTTACTGAACAGATAGAGTGAATAAAATATCACCCTAAAACGAAATAATTTGAGGATAAGAAGTAGTCAAATCGTTAAATTATTGAAATCGTTAAGTGATTTAAATTTGATGCTAGTGTTCTATTTACAACCCTATTTCTAAAATAGATTGGTGTATTTGTAACAAAATCGATATCAATAATATTTCTAGAATTATCCATCATAAGGAATATAACTATCAAATATAACTTGCAACTAAAACCACAATATGATAAAATGTGGTTGTAGATGATAGCAATGACTAATTTAGAATATATTGAAAAAATAATTAATTTAAACAAAGGATATATCACAAGAAAAGATATCAATGAAAATGGAATACCTTCTTTTTTCTTATATGATTATGTTAAAAAAAATAAACTAATTAAATATGGGACTGGATTCTATGCACGAAATGATTGGATAAAAGATGATTACTTAATTTTTCAATATTTATATCCAAAATATATTTTCTCACTATATAGTGCTGTTTATATTCATGGATTGGGTGATTACAATCCTCCTTTTTTAGAAGTGACTGGGCCAAAAAACTATCGTCCTTTTCCATTGCCGAAAAACGGAATAATTGTTCATACTGATACACTTAAAGAAACATATTTTATTGGGATTACTGAAGTAGAAACAATTTTTGGAAATAAGATTAAAGTATATGATATTGAGAAAACAGTATGTGATTTTATTAAAAAAAGAAAGAAGATTGATTCTGAATCATTTGTTAAATGTATAAATCGATACAAAAAGAGAATTGACAAAAATGTGAATAACTTAATGAAATACGCAAAAATAATGGGAATCGAGGATGAAGTATTTAGTCTTATGGAGGTCTTACTAAATGAAGATTAATAAAAATTCTTTATAAGCAAGAGTTTAAAATCTTTCTACTCAAAAAGGAGTGCCTTCAAACGTAATATTGCAAAATTATTTCTTTGATGCATTCATAAAAAGGCTTGCTAGTTCAAAGTATTCAGGAAATTTTATTTTTAAAGGTGGTTTTTTACTTTCAACAAGTTTAGGTATTGATTATCGTTCGACAATGGATATAGACTTCTTACTTTCAAAATTATCGTTAGAAAAAGAAAAAATAGAAAAAGTCTTTAAAGAGATAATTTCGATTGATGTCGATGATTTAGTAGTATTTGAGTTTAATAAAATATCTAATATCAGGGAAAATGATCAATATGGCGGATTCAATATTACATTAACTGGGAAACTAGAAAATATAAAAGTTCCTGTAAACATTGATGTAGCAACTGGAGATCCTATCACACCTTCTTCTGTTTTATATACATACAAGTGTATGTTCGATGAAGAAATCATAAATTTCCAATCATATAATTATGAGACTATAATTTCTGAAAAATCACAAACATTATTATCTAGAAGTATTACAAATAGTAGAAGCAAGGACTTCTATGACTTATATATTATTACTAAGCTAAAATATGAGAGCATAGATAATGATTTGCTTTTCTCTGCATTCCAAAATACATGTAAATATAGAAATACGTATTTCTCAAAAGAAACTGCAATTCAAACATTATCTGCTCTTTCAAATGACAAAAATATATTACTTAGATGGGATGCTTATACAAGAAAAAACAAGTTTGCTCATGACATAAAATTTTTAAATGTTATTGAAACAATAAATAGTCTTATTAATATCGTATATAAATAGTAAAATTCAGATAAATAAATTGCCTCAATCATTTATCTGACTGAAGCTTATATTGCTAGTTTTATATCTTTACCATTTCTTAGAACAAAGAGTACGAATACATCATGAGTGATGACTAAGTATAGTTTCTTAGGATAAGACGCATACTACTAGGAGTAAATGATTTATGGTATTTAGTCCTAGTAGTGTTCAGAATTTAAATATATAGCGATTACTTGAGTTCCTTTTTCTTCTAGATACATCTTAAAGATGAGTTTAACGATTTGAAACGGTGATCAGTCTACATTTATAGATCTTTTGATAACTCACATAACGGATAGAGCAAAGAAAATATCACCCTAAAGCGAAATGATTTAAACACATGATTTGGTCAAATCGTTAAATTATTAAAATCGTTAAGTGAGTTAAAAAGAATAGTTTAAAGTGAAATAAATGCAAGAACTTGCAAAAATTTTAGTTAGGAGCAAATGAAATGATAAAAAGAGATATATATCTACAGAAAATTATAGATAGAATGGATAATGGAATGATTAAAGTGATTACTGGTATAAGAAGGGTGTCCATCAAAGATTCCCACATTGAAAATGAATGCTTCTGGAATTACCCTATGGTAATAAAAGGAGCATTTTTTCATGA
>CAMESA010000038.1 GCA_945935945.1 uncultured Mollicutes bacterium
TTAGATATGATTTAATCGACTGGTTAGTTGAAAGTGGTTACATACAACCTCTTTCGTTTGAACTTGCACCTGATTTTGTTTTACGTTTTCAAAACGTAGAAGATTTTTTTATTGTTTTACAAAATTTAGGATTTGATCCTATTGTTCTTAAAGGTTCATGCGAAGGCGCAGTAAAGGCGATTATCGCAAGTGCTTTTGTTTTTGTAGCTTCAATCGTTTCTGAAGTTTTATCCTTTTTATTATATTGGGTTCTTTTAAGATGGATAATGCCTAAGAAAGCTCGTAGTGGATTCTTATCTAAAATATTTGGCGCTGCTATTGGCGGTGCTTTTGCACTTGTCTCATGTATCATCGGATTAGGTCTTACTGGTTCGTTCATGGGCGCAATTTCAGAAAGTATCCTTCCTGCTGCTGCAGATAGTTCATCTTCCTTATTTAAACTTTTAGATAAATTAGTTTTCTCACAAGGTTTATTAACTCACGAACAATTTATTAAATATTTAAATTATGCTTGTGGAGCATGTGATCCACTTTTTTCAGCGTCTGTATTAGTTAGACCTATTTTTGAAACATTAGACCAAATGGGCTTCAGTCCATTACAAATTATTACAGTAACTAGCGTTAATGATGCCGGAGAAAATGTAAAAATTACCTTTAGGGATAATTTTTCTGCATTAATTCAAGACGTTGTTGATGTTGGATTACCAAAACTGGATTCCATTGTGGCTAATTTGACTTAAATGTGACGGGGGAGGTATATGTTTATGAAGAAAAACCGCGCTTTAAGAAACCGGATAATTACTGGAATTGTAAGTACAGTTGTTTCCGTCGTTTTGTTCGTCATGGGAACAGTCTTTGTAGCGTCTCTACAAATGACAAATATTCATCCATTTGTTGCTATCGCTAAAAATTGGGCAGACTATGGAGCTGTCTTCACAGTTTTAGTGAGCCAAGAACTATGGTTTTTTCAAGGCCATTATTTAGGTTTTGATATTGTTTTTGTCGTTATTTTAGGACTTACCATTGTTGGATCAATTATTACTGCTATTGCTCTTGCAAAAAAGAAATGCAAAAAATTAATTGGCGCATTAATTGCAGAAATTATTTTTGGTCTAGTTTTAACATATGAATATTTAGTTTGCTGGTCATTTAAATTTGGGCCAACCATTGGTGGTGTTCCATATTTTTATGGTGAGCAAATGGCATTAACACAAGGAACTATTGACTTATTTACTAAAGGGCAATGGTGGGAACCAATTTGGGTTATTGTTAACTTAATTGCTTGTACAATTTCACTTGTAACAATTATTGCTCTTCCAATCGTTACTATTTGCACAAGAAAAGTCTGCAAATGCTGCGAAGAAAGTAAAGAAATTGAACCAATTTCAGTTCAAGAGACTTCACCAGCTGTTGCTTCTAGCGAAGAAACTGTTGCTCCAAGAAAGAAAGCTGTCTTAATCGTTAAAAGATATGACAAACTTGGTGCTACTGGACCAATTGTTGAAAGACCTTGTGAAAATTATCCAAGAGAAACTATTGTTCAAAAGCCTTTAACTAAAGAAGAAATTAGAGCTTGCATTAGAGACGAGTTAGAAAGAAATGAAACTAGAAGACTCGCAGAAGCTTACAGAAATGAAAAACAAGCTGAAGCAATTGCTCAAGCTGTAATTAAAGTTCAAGAAAAGAATAAAGGAACAGTCGAACCAAAAAAAGCTGACAACATCGTTAGTGAAAGCGTTGTCGAAACAAAAGAAGAGGAAAAAGTCTATCCTACTCCAATAATTTTCGCAATGCCTGCTCCAATTACTAGTGATGTTGCAAAAGAAGTTAAAAAAGAAGACATAAAACCTGCAGTTGAAACAAAAGAAACTGCAAAACCAGCTTCAAAAGGATTAACTGAAGACGAAGTTAAATCAATTATTGCTAGTGAAGTTAGAGAAGCTCTTAAGGATTTTGTTATTACACACGAAACAGTAGTTGAAAGACCTGTTGAAGTTAAAGTTGAAGCTGAACAACCAATTGAAAAAGAAGTTGTTGCTGAAACAAATACTGTTGAAAATGAAACAGCAGCATCTTCTAACGAAGAAGAAATCGTTATTAAAGTCGAAGAACCACAAGAAATAAATAACTCAAAAGTTGAAGAAGCAATCATCAATGAGACTGCTCCTGTTGAAGAAACAGCTGAAGAAAAAATTGCTGAACCAGCAGTTGAAGAAACTAAAGAAGAAACTATTGCTGTTGAACCTGAAGAAGAAACTGTTGAAGTTGAAGGTCCTAAAGTTGAAGAAACTCCTGCTACAGAACCAGTAGTTGAAGAAAAACCTATTACTGAAAATGTAGTTGAAGAAGTTCCTACCGCTGTTTCTGAACCAGTCGTAAGTGAAGAAGCATCTTCTGAAGAAGATAAAAAACCTGAAAGAATTCCATTTTCAACAAGAGTATTAAATGCTGACGACGATATTAAAAATGCTTATAACGAATTAAAATCATTATTAAAGAGTTATGGGTTAAATAATAGAATCGCAAATGGCGGTGATACTTTCAGATTACATAGAGTTACATTCTGTAAAATTACTATTGCAGGAAAATCATTAAAAATTTATTTAGCTTTAAATCCTGAAGATTATAAAGATTCTACATATCCTATTAAAGATGCAGGAAGTAAAGCAACTTATAAAGATACTCCATTAGTCTTTAAAGTTAAGAGTAAACTATCTGTTAAGAGAGCTGAAGAATTAATTAGAGATTGTATGGATAAAAACGGACTTGAACAAATTTCACAAGTCGAAGTTAAAGATTGGGCAAGTGGTTTAGCTAATGTCAATATTGATGACGATAGCGACGAATTCTACCAATCAGAAGAATAATCGGAAGGAAAATGAATTATGAAAAAATCAAAAATTTCAAAATCATTTGTTTGGGTTATTATCTTTACATTAGCTGTCTACCTTTTAGCTGGTGTAGCAACTGGTGTTTATGCTAATAAGTTAAATCCATCATTTGCTGGATTTGGTCCTTATTATAACCATGCAATCCTTGATTCACTTATCTATCCATTGAGAGTTGTTAAAGCATTAATTGTTGGTATTTTCACTCCAGCAGTTTATTCATCAATTCTTAACGGATACTCAAGCAACCCAACTGTTGCATTTTATAACTCATTCACATTTATTATTTTTGGAATTGTAGCATTAGTTTACGCTATTACTGCAATTGTCATTATTGTTAAAACATTTACACATAGAAAACCATCATATCTATGGAATTTAATTTTTGGTGCTATTGCTTGTGCATTTATTTCTTATGGCCTTGCTGTAGTTCACACATTACTTTATGGAACAGCATCAGCTGATTTAACTGCATTAGATATTAATAATGGTGCACTTCATAGTTATTGGGTTAATAAATCAAACATTTTAAGTCACTCACGGAAGGCTGCAGAAGGACAATCTGCACTTCAACCAATCTTAAGTGGTCTTAAAAAATGGACAATGGTAATTTGTTTAATTCTTGCTATCGTTGCATTTGTTGGTTTATTAATTTCTGCTTTAGTTTATTTAGTTCGTACAAATATTTATATTGCTGAACATAAATATGATTATCTCGTTAAGAGAGAAAATAAAGCAAAAGCTAAATATTATAAAGAACATGGATTCAAAAATGGTATTGAACAACAAGGTCAACCACAAAAGTCCAAAAAACAACTTAAAGAAGAAGCAAAAGCTCAAAGAGCAAATACTAATAATATTTACGCAAATCAACCAATCCCAACAGTTAATCAACCAGTTCAACCTATGATGGGTCAAGGTGCTTATGGACCTTATGCATATCCTTATCCAGCAATTATGCCAATCCAACAAGCTCCTCAACAACCTCAAGTTATTGTTCCTCCAGCAGGTGGAAATAATGTATCAACAGGAAACAATGCTCCATTAATCGTTCAATATATTACAAATGGAGAAAAGAACTCACCTGTTTCACCAGTTCAAGATCCAAATCAAGCTGGTATTTATGGACAAAGAGTTCAAGAATCATCATTAACAAAAGATGATTTAAAGAGTGCTGTCTTAGAAGTATTAAAAGAAAATAATCTCTTAGACCGCCCTCAACCTATCCAAGCACAACAAGTCGCTAGTGCCGTTCAACCAGTAGTTCAACCTGTTGTAGCTCCAGTTATCACTCCTGCAGTTGCTCCTAAACAAGAAGAAACAACAATTGTTCTTGATAATAATGGAAGACACGAAGAGTTTGATGTATTAACAGTTGACGACTTAGTAGATTTAATTAAAACTGTAACTGGTGATAAAGCTCCAGTTGAAGAAACAAAAAAAGAAGTTGAAACATCAAAAAATGATGATGTTGAAGTCGTTACTTTAGATGATATTCAAAAAATCATTAGCGAAACAATTGAAACAAAATTCATTGAAAAAGAATCTCAAGAAGCTAAAGAAAAAGAAATCGCTAAAGCTGCTGAAGAAGCTTGCAG
The DNA here is from genome assembly GCA_945935945.1 of uncultured Mollicutes bacterium. The sequence goes on from CAMESA010000038.1 coordinate 4,487, forward strand.
AGTAAATGCTTGCGAAGAATCATGCGAATGTGAAGAAGAAATTCCAGCTCCTGTAACAGTCGATAAAACTCAATCTGAAGAAAGAGTTTTACCTCCAATCGTTGTTGCTATTCCAAGCAAAATCGAAGAAGAAGCAGAAGAAAAAGTCGAAGCTAGCGATGAAATCGAGATTACACCTGTTGAAAACGAAGAAGTTGAAGACGATAGAATTAGTGAAGAAGATTTAAGAAATCTTATCCGCAACGAACTTAAAGAAGCACTTGCAGATATTAAAGTTGAAACAAAAGAAACTATTAAAGAAGTTCCTGTTTATGTCAAACCTCAAGAACCTGTAATCAAAGAAGTTATCAAAGAAGTTCCAGTTGTAAAAGAAGTCATTAAAGAAGTACCAGCTGCAACAAAAGTTGAAGAACCAGTTGTTGCTCCTACTCCAAGACCTCAAGTCTATCGTGGAAAAGAAAATTCTGTCGAAAAAGGCGAAGTTAAAAATCTTTCATTCCAAGAAAAAGTTTTAAGTAGCGACGCTGAAATTCTCATAGCTTATAATTCACTTAAAAATTTATTAATGAGTTATGGGTTAAAGAATAGAGTTTCAACATCTTGCGATACTTTCAGATTAAAGAGAAAGACTTATTGTAAGATTGCAATGGGTGGACAACATATTAAAGTTTACCTTGCACTTGATCCAAATGAATATAAGAATCTTCCAGTTGGAAATGCAGGCTTCAACGATAAATTTGCTGAAATCCCATTAGTTTTTAGAGTTAGATCAGATGCTTCTTTAGCAAAAGCTAGAGAATTAATTAAAGATTGTATGGCAAAAGATAATGTCGCTCCAGTTTCTGAAGAAGGCAAGATCGATTACGTCAGCGAACTCAAAAACAGCAAATAATATTTAAAAATTAAAATTTTTAGAGTTTCCTTTAAAAAGGAAACTTTTTTTAGTAGAATTATATCCTAGTGAGGGTTACCTATGGGACATGATGATTTAACAATTGGTTGTATTGAAATGATTACCGGACCTATGTTTGCTGGAAAAAGTGAAGAACTTTTAAGACGAATTAATCGTTTAAGATATGCAAAAAAATCATTTTTAGTTTTTAAACCATCGATTGACAATAGATATAGTGAATCAGAAGTCGTTTCTCACTCAAAAAGAGCTTATAAATGTATTTCTATCTCTAAAGGTAGTGATATTTTGAAATATTATCAAAAAGGAATCCAAGCTATTTGTATAGATGAGGTTCAATTTTTTGATGATTCTATTATTGAAGTTATAGATTTTTTAGCTCAAGATGGTGTTCGAGTAATTTGTGCTGGTCTTGATTGTGATTTTAAAGGGGATCCATTTAAGATTTCTGCAACAATTTTAGCAAAAGCAGAATATGTTACAAAATTAACTGCAATATGTTGTGTTTGTGGAAGAGAAGCAAATATGACACAAAGATTAATTAATGGAGAACCAGCATCAATTAATGATCCTGTTGTTCTTGTTGGAGCAAGCGAAGCATATGAAGCACGCTGCAGACATTGTCACATTGTTAAAGAATAACATTGTGAATTATATTAACTTTTGATATTATTGATAATCATATGTCGCCGAGTGATTATTTTACTTTATTAGAAATTAATGAATTAAAAGTATGGGGAATGCCTCTTTGGCTCTCAATACTTGTTATTGTTATATGTTTATTTATTAGCGCAATTTTCAGTGCTTCTGAAAATGCTTTTTCAAATTGCAATAAATATCATTTTAAAGTCCTTGCTGAAGAAGGAAGATTTTTACCAAAGCTAATTTTAAGACTGATTGAAAAATTTGATAATACCTTAATAACCATTTTAATTTCAAATAATATTGTCCAAACATTGATGTCATTTTTAAGTGCAATGATTTTTTATAATATTTGCAATTATTATATGCTTGGTGATGGTGTTGAGGCTTTTTTATCAACTGTCGTAATGGCATTTTTAATCTATGTAATAAGCGATACAGTTCCAAAAATTTTATCAAAAGAATTTCCAAATAAACTTGCATACGTTCTTGTTTTACCGGTTTATTCTATGTATATAATTCTTTATCCTATTATATTAGTGTTTAAATTTATTCTATTTTTAGTCCATAAAATATTTAGAATTAAAGATGAAAATATTTTAACTAAAGAAGAATTCATTGATATTGCAGATGAAGCAGTGGTTGAAGAAGAAAATAAAGAAAATAATGAAGAATTATTTGAAGACAATGAACTAAAGATTTTAAAACGAGCTTTTTATTTTGATTCGATCCATGTTAGTGAAGTTTTAACACCTAGAGAAAAGATTTTTGCGCTAGATATCAATGGGTTAACAACTGAAAAATTAAATAAAATTATTCTTGAAACAACTTATTCTCGTATCCCAATTTATGATGAAGACTTAGATCATATTGTTGGAATTTTAGTTATTAAAAATTATTTTAAAGAATATTCAAAAGATAAGCATCTTGACATTAGAAGTATTTTGACAAAACCTCTTTTTGTTAATAAAGATCAAAAAGTTGATGACATTTTTAAAGCTTTTAATAAAGAGAAAAAACATATTGCAATTGTTCTTGAAGATGAAAAAGTAATTGGAATGATTACAATGGAAGATGTTCTTGAAGAATTAGTTGGTGAAATTAATGAAAAACGAGTCAATCTCATTAAAGGAGCTTCTAGAAAATGAGTAGGCAAGTTTTAATCATAATTTATTCAATTTTATTGGTAATTTTATTATTTTTATCAATTATTTTTTCAAGCAGTGATATGGCTTATGGAAGTGCTTCATTAACTCGACTTGAAAGTATATATAGAAAAGATGAAAAAAATAAATCAAATTATTACGCTTATAAATTATCAAAAAATTATGATTCAACAATTTCAACAATTTTACTTTTAAATGACACTGTTAATGCTGGTTTAGACTCAATTTCTACCCTTCTTGGTGTAAATATTGCTTTTTTAATACTTGGAGAAACATATCCTGGAATTGAAACATTAAGTGAAAATTTTGGCTTTATCGCTTCAATGATTTGTTTAGTTACAAAAATTACCTTTGGTGAAATAATCGCTAAATCAATTGGTAAAATTTACAATTTAAAATTATGTAAAATCTATGGAAAACTTTTAAATTTATTAAATATTATTTTTAAACCAATTACTTTTTTAGTTAGTGGTTTTGGAAATATTGTTTCTTATCCTTTTGTAAAAAATTTCAATGACATTTACATAGGTGATGAAGAACTTCATGAAATGGTCGATGAAATTGAAGATAAAGGTTTGGTTGATGAGGATAAGGCTGAAATTTTACATGGAACAATAGATTATGCAGAAACAAAAGCATATGAGA
>CAMESA010000039.1 GCA_945935945.1 uncultured Mollicutes bacterium
ACCAAATGGCTCAACACCTCTTGATTTAGCATATAAAATTCATACAAAAGTTGGAGATAGTGCAATTGGTGCAACTGTTAATGGCAATTTAGTTCCATTGAATACAATTTTAAAAACTGGTGATATTGTTGAAATTAAAACTTCAAAGACATCACCAGGACCAAATGAGAGCTGGCTTTCCATTGTAAAAACTACAAGTGCCAAAAACCACATTAAAAAATTCATTCAAAAGAAGAATAGTGATTTATTAAAGGATGAAAGAACAAAACAAGGACGTCAAGCTTGTGCAGATTTCTTTAAAGATCATGGAATTGATGAAAATGAAATGATGTCTTTATTAAATACTGAACGTGTTTTAAAGAATTTCCAAGTTTCATCAGTTGAAGAATTATTTGTTAGAATTGTTGCGCATAACCCTAACCCAGCACAAATTTGCGACTTTTTAGGAATAAAAAGAGTTTATAAAAAAGATACAAAATTATTCAAAAAAGAAAATTTTGACGACGATAAATGTCCAGTCACAATTGATAATCAAACAGGATTTAAAATTACTTTAGGTAATTGTTGTACTCCAATTCCTGGTGATTCAATTGTTGGATATGTTACAAAAGGTAATGGAATTACAGTTCATAGAATCACATGTCCAAATGTTCAAAATCAACAAAGACTAATTGAAGTTCATTGGAAAGAAAATTTAGGAATTAAGTCTTATCCAGTCGATATCATGATTGAATGTCAAGATAGAAACAATTTAATTGCTGATATTTTGAATATTTTTAACTCAAATAAGATTAAATGTACTGAAATCTCCGGTCGTTTGCATCCAGAAAGTGCAACAACAAGCATTTCCGCTCAAATTTATGTATCTGATGCAAATGTTTTAAATCATGTTTTCGATATTTTAAGGAGTACAAAAGGTATTTATGAGGTTAGAAGAGTTATCCATTAACTCTTTCAAAACTTAACAAAGTAGTAATAATTATTTATAATTATTAAAATGAGGTTTATATATGTATAGCTTAGTTAAAGGTACACACGATGTAATATTAGATGAAGCAGATAGATATACTGCTGTTGAATATGTTTTGACTGCAACTGCAAAACTTTACGGTTATAGAGAATTTAGAACTCCAATTCTTGAACATACAGAATTATTTTTAAGAAGTGTTGGCAATAGTAGTGATATTGTTCGTAAAGAAATGTACACTTTTATGGATAAATCAGAGAGAAGTATCACTTTAAGACCTGAAATTACTGCAGGAACAATAAGATCAATTGTTAATAATAAACTTCTTGCTAATCAAGATTTTCCATTAAAAGCATATTATATTGGTCCTAATTTTAGATATGAAAGACCACAACAAGGAAGATATAGACAATTTAATCAATTTGGTGTTGAATGCGTTGGTGTAGTTGGACCTGAAAGAGATGCAGAAGTCATTATTTTAGGCTACCACCAATTAGATGAACTTGGTTTTGAAAATGTTACTTTAAAAATTAACACATTAGGTGATGAAAAAAGCCGTGAAAACTACAAAGAAGCATTAAAACAATATTTTAGTGAACATCTTGATGAAATGTGTTCCGATTGTAAAGAAAGATTTAAGTTAAATATTCTTAGAATTCTCGATTGTAAAGTCGAAAATGATAGAAAAATTATCGAAAATGCACCAAAAATCATCGATTATTTAACTGATGAAGCAAAACAATATTTCGAAACTATTTGTAAATTATTAGATGAATCAGAAATCCCTTATGTAATCGATCATGATCTTGTTAGAGGCTTAGATTATTATAGTGGACCTGTTTTCGAATTCCACTATACATCTAAACTTGGAAAAAATTATGGCGCAATTGGTGCAGGTGGACACTATGGAAAATTAGTAAAAGAAGTTGGTGGACCTGATGTTGAAGGTTGCGGATTTGCAATGGGAATTGAAAGACTTGTCAGTGTTATGACAGATGATGGAATATTTGATGATTTCAAAGCAAAAATGGATGTTTATTTAATGCCATTATCTAAAGATTATTATCATGCAGCCTTATGTCTTGCAAACGATCTAAGATCTGATGGTTATGTTGTTGAAGTTTGCTTAGAAAATAAGGGAATTTCTCAAATGTTTAAAAAAGCTGAAAGAAGAAATGCGCGTTACGCTGGAATTATTGGTGAAACTGAAATTCTTACTAATACTATTATTTTGAAAAATTTAGAAACAAAAGAACAAATTACAGTCCCACTTAAGAGTATAATTTATACTTTAGAACATTTGCTTAAACCAGAAGAAGAAAGTGAATGTTGTTGCGGAGACGATCATGAACATGAATGCTGCTGTGGTGATGATGATTGCTGCTGTGAACACAATCACGAAGATGATGATTGTTGCTGTGGACATGATCATGAACATGATGATTGCTGTTGCGGGCATAATCATGAAGATGATGACTGCTGTTGCGAGCACGATGATCTAGATTGTGATTGTTGCTCTAATCATAGTCATGATGAACATCATCAAGTATGGTCACATGATGATAAAGATGAGGAATGTTGTTGTTGTGGCCATAAAAAGGACAAATAAATATTAACTGAGGTAAAAATATGGCAATGGAAGGCGTAGAAGAAGTATTTTCAAGAACTGATTATTGTGGAAATCTTAGATTAAAAGATGAAGGTAGAGTTGTAACTGTTATAGGTTGGGTCTCAAAAAGACGTAATTTAGGTTCTTTATTATTCATTGATTTAAGAGATAGAGAAGGATATGTTCAAGTTTGTGTAAAAACTGATGAAATTAATGTTCCTGAAATTAGAAATGAATATATTCTTGAAGTTACTGGCGTTGTAACTAAAAAAGATGTACCAAATAAAAATTTAGCAACTGGAGAAATTGAAGTTGTTGCAACAAATATCAAAGTTATTAATACTGCAAATCAACCACCAATTTCTACTCAAGAAGAAACTGATGCTAATGAAGATATTAGACTTAAATATAGATACCTAGATTTAAGAAGACTTTGTATGCAAAAAAGGCTCAGAATAAGAGCAAAAATCGTTCGTTCAATTCATGAATATCTTGATTCTAAGGATTTTATTGAAATTGAAACACCATATTTATCACCATCTACACCTGAAGGAGCTAGAGACTATTTAGTTCCAAGTAGAGTTCATAAAGGTTGCTTTTATGCTTTACCTCAATCACCTCAACTATTTAAACAAATGTTGATGGTTTCTGGTTTTGAAAGATATTATCAAATTGCTCGTTGCTTTAGAGATGAAGATTTAAGAGCTGATAGACAACCAGATTTTACTCAAGTTGATGTTGAAACAAGTTTTTTAAATCAAGATCAAATCTTAACACTTGGTGAAGAACTATGTGCAAAAGTTTTTAAAGATGTTTTAAATGTTGATGTCAAACTTCCATTAAGAAGAATGGACTATCTCGAAGCTGTTAATAAATATGGAAGTGATAAACCAGATACAAGATATACATTATATTTAACTGATGTAAAAGATATCTTAAAAGATTCTGATTTTAAGGTTTATCAAGATAATAAATATATAAAAGCTATAAAAGTTGATGGTTTTGCAAAAGAATTGTCACGTAAGAAGCAAGATCAAATCAACTTAATAGCGCCTAAATTCAATATGAAACAATTTGGTTTCTTAAAATATGAAAACGGAGCACTTGAAGGATCTGTTACTAAATTTTTATCTGAAGAAATCAAATCAAAACTTGTCGAAAGACTAGAATTAAAAGAAAATGACGCTGTAATTATTGCAACAAGCAATATTTTAAGAGATGTGAACTTTGGACTTGGTGCAGTTAGAGTAAATCTTGCTAAAGAATTAGGCTTAGTTAAACCAAATACTTATGATTTATTATGGGTTGTCCATTTCCCATTATTTGAAAAAAGCGAAGAAACAGGTGAAATTACTCCATGCCATCACCCATTTACAAGACCTTGCGATGAAGATTTAGATAAATTATTCACAGAACCATACAATGTCTACAGTTATGCTTACGACATTGTAATTAATGGCTATGAAGCAGGTGGTGGATCTTTAAGAATTTATGATCAAGATGTTCAAGAAAAGATTTTTAAAGTTCTTGGCTTCACTCAAGAAGATATACAGAATAAATTTGGATTCTTTGTTGAATCCTTAAAATATGGAACACCTCCACATGGTGGTTTTGCTCTCGGACTTGATAGATTATCAATGATTCTAAGTGGAACAGATAACATTCGTGATGTCATTGCTTTCCCTAAAAATCTTGCTGCTACAGATCCTGTAACAAACGCACCATATGAAGTTGATCCAGAACAACTTGATAATTTAGGAATTTGTATTAAGAAAGAGGATTAGTTATGAGTAAAACTGCAAAAATTAAAAACATTGACGATTTAAGTATTGCCGCAATTCGTGCTACTTGTATTGATGGAATCAATAAATCAAAAAGTGGACATCCAGGTATGTGCATTAGCGCAGCACCTATTGTTTATTCTTTATTTAAAGATTTTTTAGTTTCAAATCCATATCAATCAAAATGGATTAATCGTGATAGATTTGTCATGAGTTGTGGACATGGTAGTATGCTTTACTATACAATGTTACATTTATGCGGTTATAAGCTCACGATTGATGATTTAAAAAACTTCAGACAATTACATTCAAAAACACCTGGACACCCAGAATATGGTGTAACTGATGGTGTTGATGCAGGAAGCGGTCCACTTGGACAAGGTATTGCTCAAGCTGTTGGTATGGCTATGGCAGAAACTAAGCTTCAATCAATGTATGGTAAAAATTTATATAATCATTATACCTATTGTTTATTAGGAGATGGTTGTTTAGAAGAAGGTATTTCTCAAGAAGCAATCAGTTTTGCTGGCTTGAATAAATTAAATAAATTAATCCTTTTATATGATAGAAACAATGTCACATTAGATGGTCCATTAGGACAATCAAGCAATGAAAATGTAATTCAAAGATTTTTAGCTTGTGGTTGGAATGTTGTTTATTGTAAAAAAGGCAATAATTACAACAAAATTAAAAAAGCAATTAAAAAAGCTAGAGGGTTTAAAAATGCTCCAACAATTGTAATTTTTAATACAGTTATTGGTTTAGGTTCTAAAAATGCAGGAACTTGTAAAGTTCATGGAGCTCCTTTAGGCGAAGAAGATGGAAATAACACAAAATTAAGTTATGGATATAACTATCCTCCATTTGAAATTCCTCAAGAAGTATATGATAACTTTAAAAATACATTCATTAAACGTGGTGAAGATGCTTATAGCGAATATCAAAAAGAAATTTTCAAACTTCAAGCAAATGATGCTGCTCGTTATCAAGAAATTATGGCATTTGCAAATAATGATGTTTCAAATGTTGTTGATAATGCAAAAATTGATACAACTTCAATTTACAAAACTGATGCAACAAGAAATATCAGTGGTAATTTATTAAATATTTATCATGAAATGTTACCAAATCTTGTTGGAGGAAGCGCTGATGTTGCGGGAAGTGTCAAAACGGCATTGAAAAATGGCTCAACATGGGGTCCAAAAAATAGAGAGGGCACAAATATTAACTGGGGAATTAGAGAATTCTTCATGTCAAGTGCCGGAAATGGTATCTTATTACATGGCGGATTAAGAACTTATGTTGGTACATTTATGGTCTTTAGTGATTATTGTAAAGCAGCAATTAGAATGTCTGCATTACAAGGTCTACCACAAATTTATCTATTTTCACACGATTCACTTGCTGTAGGTGAAGATGGTCCAACTCATGAACCAATTGAACAATTAGCAATGCTTCGTTCAATCCCTAATCTTAATGTATTTAGACCAGCTGACGCTAAAGAAACTGCTGCTGCTTATAAATTAGCTTTAGAATCAACAACTACACCTTCAGTTATTATCTTAACAAGGCAAAATTTGCCTCTTCTTGATGGAAGTAGCGACTATGATGGAGTTGCAAAAGGTGGATATATTGTCTCTAAAGAAAAAGCAAATAGAGTTGACTTCACATTAATTGGAACTGGAAGCGAAGTTTCATTATGTATTGAAGCTCAAAAGAAACTTGAAGCAATGGGATACAGTGTTAGAGTTGTTTCAATTCCATGCTTTGAATTATTTGATAAACAATCCAAATCCTATAAAGAGTCTATTTTAGGATATAATTACGGAAAACGTTTAATTGTCGAAATGGGTTCAACTTATGGATTGCACAAATATGCTAAGTATGCCTTTGGTATCAATGAATTTGGTTTAAGTGGAAAAGCTAGTGAAGTTATGAGTTATTACGGATTTACAAGTGATAATCTTGTATCAAATGTAATAAAATATATCTAATTAGGAGGTGTTTAGATGACAAATTATATATTTTTGGAAAATTATAGTAGTAAAATTGGTCGTTTAGGACTTTCTAAAAACGTTTTTAAATTCATCGGAATAAAAAGCATTAAAGATTTTAGAGATGTTTTAAGTAAAGATGATAAAAATTCAATTCATATTTCTTTTAGAAATAATGTTGTAATTTACAAAATTAACCTTGCTGTTAAAAAGGGCACAAATTTACATTCAGTTAAAGAAAGTTTAACTAATACAATCAACAATAATCTTTTATTGGTTTCTGATCAATTCCCTGTTCAAACAAATATCAGATTGTCTGAAAAGGAAAATAGATAATTATTTATGGAAAACACTAATATATCACGAGTTAAAGCACAACAATTACTCGTGGAAATAATGTATTCTTTCATAATGCACGAAAATAATGATCTTCCAATTAATTTTGAAGATACAATCAGTGATATTTGTAAGGTTCCTTTTGAAGATTGCGATTTTTTCATTAAAATCATTCTTTTAAAAGCGATTAAAAACCAACATAAAATAGTCGAATATATATCAAAATACTTAAAAAATTGGAATTTTCATCGTTTAAATACTACAATTCAAGCAATTTTAATTATTTCTGTCACAGAATATTATTATAAAGGCGAAGATATCTTAAAAGCTATTGTTATTGATAATGCAGTTACTCTTGCAAAAATATATGGTGATGGTGGAGAAAAAGATTACAAGTTTGTAAACGGAATTCTTGATAATTGCTTAGATAATGGAAAACAAAACTTATTACTCGATTAGTCAAATAAATGAATTCATAAAATTACTTTTTGATAATACTGAACCTTTTAAAGATATATGTTTAAAAGGAGAGATATCAAATTTTAAAGGTGCCAACAGAAGTGGGCATCTTTATTTTACTTTAAAGGACGAAAAATCATCAATTAATGCAGTTTTATTTAAATTTGATGCTTTAAGATTAAAATTTACTCCAAAAAACGGCGATGAAGTCATTGTTAGAGGTTCGATTTCTTCATATCCACCTAGTGGAACATATCAAATAATTTGTAAAAGCATTGAGTCTTTTGGAATTGGGCAACTTTTATCAAAAAAAGAAGAATTAAAAAAGAAATTGTTCGCTGAAGGGCTTTTTGATGAAGAACATAAAAAATCTTTACCAAAATTTCCTAAAAAAATAGCAATTATTACTGGAAAAAATAGTGCAGCAGCAATTGATTTTAAGTTTAACATAGAAAGACGCTATCCAATTTGCGAAATAATACTGTTTTATTCTCTTGTTCAAGGTGAAAATGCTCCAAAAGATTTGATTAGAAACTTATTTGAGGCAGTTTCGGTTTCTCCTGATATTATATTAATAGGAAGAGGTGGAGGAGCAAGTGAGGACTTGAACGCATTTGATGATGAAAACCTAGTAAGAGAGATTTATAACT
>CAMESA010000040.1 GCA_945935945.1 uncultured Mollicutes bacterium
ATAAATTTCTCAAAAACCCTGCAGAACTCAAATATTTTTGTTAATATTCTGTTTTTTGTGCATAATAATTTCACTTAAAAAAGCTGTTGAACCAACTAAAACTGGAATCAAAGAAATTAAATAACCAACAGAAAAATATGTAGAGTTAGTAACATTATTTACTGTCTCTGAACCATTTGAACTAGTAGTATAAATTGTAAGAAAAAATATTCCTGGAAAATATGATTTTGAAACAATTGTGCATGGCCCACCATGAACTTTAAAATTTGAATAAACTGAATATGTAAGTAAATAATAAAAAATCAACATCCATAATAAAAAAATCATAAATAAAAAATCATAAGTTCTAAAAAATGGAAAAACAAAAAACATACAAATTAGTAATAAAGTTCCAATAACGAATGTAATTTTAATAAATGATAATGTGAAAAATAAGCTTGAACTAGAGAAAATTCCACTATTAACCGTAATTAATGAAAAGAAAAACCAAATCATCGAAACGATGAAAATAAAAAGTGTGTTTGGAAGATATTTAATATTATTTTTAAAATGAGCAATAGTTGAATCCAGTGCAGCTTTGTTTGCTTCATCATTATTTAAACCACTATTTATTGCTTTTTTATACTCGTTATTAGCAAATTTATGAATTTTTGGTCGTTGAAAACTAGAAAATTTAATATTTTTTTCGATTAATATTCTCAAATCAAGATTTAACATAAAAATACCTCACATAAAATTTTACTATTTAAAAGATGAAAATAAAACATAGAAGCCTTAAAATAAAAATCTAAATAGAGTAAAATATTTCCATGCGAAATCTTGTTGATTACTTTAGTGAAAATGTAAATGTATCTTTTGAAGAATTACCATTTAATGAATTAGATGCAGCAATTTTTTCGCGTTTATCTTACATAAATTTTGATAAATTCGTTTCACCTTATAAATATCAAAAGAAAAAATTATCTAGAATTGCATCAATTATCATTAAAAATGAAACAAAAAAGACTTTTCGATTGAAAGAAGACAAAGAAATCATTCAATTAATTCAAAAATCAAAAAGATACAACGACATATATATAAAAGGATATATAAAAGATACAGATTTTGATAAAATAAAGCAATTTAGCGCAACAACTTTTATAAATTTGGATAAAAAAGGAGATAAATTTATTTTAGTTTCATTTAGAGGTACCGATGGAAGCTATGTTGGCTGGAAAGAAGACTTTGAAATGAGCTATAAAGATACAATTCCTGCTCAAATCGATGCTACAAATTACCTTAAAAAAGCTTTTAGATTCTCAAAAATTAAAAAATTATATGTTGTTGGTCATTCAAAAGGTGGAAATTTAGCAATTTATTCATCTGCAAAACTTAGAAAAAATATACAAAACAATATACAAGGAATTTATTGCTTTGATTCGCCAGGTTTTAATGAAGACTTTTTAGCTCTTAATGGATATAAAAAAATTAAAAACAAAATTTTTCACTTTGCACCACAAACTTCAATTATTGGAAGACTTCTTTTTTCAGATTACACTTCTAGCGTTTGTGAAAGTACTAAAACATTATTTTTTCAGCACAATATTTACAATTGGAAAACCGAAAACGATCATTTTTTAAAAAAAGAGGGCTTTGATTTTGTATCTAATAAGTTAGATTTTTATTTAAAAGACACATTAAAAAATCTTTCTTATGAAGAAAAAAAGAAATTTATCGATGAAGTTTTTAATGTTATTAAAGATTTAAGTGTCGATGGAGAAATTGCATTTGGGGATTCACTTTTAAATTTTGCTAAAAGATTTGTTAAAACACTAAAAACAAAGAGTAAAATAACCCAAGATATTATTAAATCAGTCTTTAAACATGAAAAATTTGAGGAGGAAGAAATTAAAAAAGTAACTCCTATTACAAACAAGAAAAATATTGAAGACACAATTGGAAAAATCAAAGATTTCTTTCGTGTAGAAAAAACAGATAATGATAAAGTTGTATTAACTATTGATGAAAAATATGATGAGTAGGCTCAAAAATTCCTTTTTTAATATCAATTTTTTAAAAGAATTGATGATTTTAATAATAATCGGTGTGATTATTGGTCTTTTAATTGGAGTTTATCAACTATTTTTAACTTATGTTGTCGGACTAAATTCATTCTTTTATTCCTCAACAAATATTTATGTAATTTTAGGCTTTTTAGCGATTGCCGTTATTCTTTCAATCCTAAATTTCATGCTTTTATCATATGCACCAGGTTGTTCTGGTTCAGGAATTCCATCATTAAAACTTGCAAACCGTGATAATAGCAGAATTGGATGGATCAAAGACATTCCAATCATGTTCATTAACTCATGTAACGCTATATTTTTAGGTTTTCCACTTGGAAGTGAAGGTCCAAGCGTAGTTATGGCAAGCAAAATTTCAACTGCAGTCCAAGATTTAACAAATATTTATGATGAAGAAATCAATGAATTAAGTGAAGGTGTCGGTTTTGGTTGTGCATTTTTATCGCCACTTGCTGGTATTTCTTACGCTTTAGAAGAAGGTAAAAGAAAGTTTAAATTTAAGTCATTTTTAAAAGTATTTTTATTAATGATCATTGCATTTTTAATCACAAAATTAATCAACCATCATCACTTATTAAGCATCGAAAATGTCATTAATTTCGATTTGAATTTTTTCTTTGTCTTAATTGAAATTTTAATAATTAATGTGGGTTTAGGGCACTTTTTCATAAAATTTAACACTTTTTTGAAAAGAATTACAAAGAAATATTCCAATAATTTTTTTATAAAATATCGTTCATTTTTCGTTACTCCAATAATTATTTTATTGTCATTTTTTACAATAAATATGACAGGTGCTGGAGGAAAAATTATTTCATCAATTTCAACTTATACAATCATATCCTATTTAATATTTGTTTTACTTTTTAGATTTTTAAATATCAATGTTGCAGCAAATTCAAATGTAACAGGTGGTCTAATTGTTCCAATTTTAAGTCTAGGTGCTCTAAGTGGACAAATCATAAATATTTATGCAACGCGATATCAAAATTTTGACCAATCCAATTGGCCAATTGTGATATTAATTTCCTCAATTATGCTATTTTCATTAATTATAAAAACACCAATTACTGGAACAATTTTGCTATATTCAACAATTAGCTATTTAACAAATGATTATCTATCTTCATTAATCTATATTCCAGTAATTTTTATAATCTATTTTATTGGAACTATATTTTCAAAAAGAATTTTAAAAGATAAATGTTTATATGATGAATTGTTATTAGAAAATGATTTTAAGGGTTAAAAAAAGCCGAATAAATTCGGCTTTTTATCAATCATTATTGTTATCAACTAAGATACAAATACCTGAAATTACACTTACAAATAGTAATATGCAAATACCAAATCCAACGCTAATTTTCTCACCGTTTTTAATTTTTTTGCAGTAAGAAAGTGTCATTGGAAGCATCCAACATAAAGGAATAATAAAGAATCCTGAACAAACAGTAGTAATAATCATGAAGACTTTAGCAATTGTTGCTAATGTTGATGGTTCATTACTTACATTTGTTGTTACAACAGAATTTGAATAATTTGCAGCTCCACCATTTGATGTTGGTTGGCCACATTTTCCACAAAATGAGTCATTATCGTCTAATTCAGCACCACAATATACACAATATTTCATAAAACACCTCGCTTGTTTATTATGATATAACTTTTATTTAATCTATTAAATAAATATTGAATATAATTAAAATCCTTCCTAATTTCTAGGAAGGATTGATGACTATTTCTTCAATGAAGCAATTACAATATCATTCAAATTTTTAATAAATTCTGACTTGTTTTCTACATCGAAGCCTTCAAGCAACATAGCTTCATTGTACAAAACGCTAGAATATTTATTAACTAACTCTTTATCTGCTTTGATTTCGTTTAGAGTTTTGAAAATTTCATGATTTGGATTGATTTCAAGAACTTTAGAAGCTTTAGCTTGTTCACCTTGAGGGCCTTCATTCAAAGTTCTTTCCATATTTAGTGACAATCCATTTTTTGTTGAGATACAAACTGGAGATTCAACAAGTTTATTAGATAAGATGACTTCATCAACTTTTCCTTTTAATGATTCTTTCATGTTGTCTAATAATTCTTTGTTTTCAGCTTCAAGTACTTCAAGTTTGCTCTTTTCGTCTTCGTTTAACTCTTCCTTATCATGTTCAGAAATGTTTTTGAAGCTAACTTTTTCATATTCTCCCATCATTGAAAGAGCAAATTCATCGATGTCATTAGTTAAGAACAAGACATTGATACCATCTTTTCTAAATTTTTCAATTTCAGGAAGCATTTTAATACTTTCGATGCTCTTACCTGAAGCATAATAAATGACTTTTTGACCTTCTTTCATTTGATCTTTGTATGTTTTAAGATCAATATCTTTTTCGCTATTTAGTGATTTAAAGACTAAAAGTTCACCTAATAAATCTTTTTTGTATCCATAGCTAGAATAAATTCCATACATTAAGTGGTCACCATATAATTTATAGAATTTTAAATACTTGTCGAAGTCATTATTTTTTAAGTCTTTTAATGCACCAACAACTTTCTTTTCAATCGAATCACTCATTTTTCTTAAACGAGGATCATCTTGAAGCATTTCACGTGAAATATTTAAGCTTAAGTCATTTGTATCGACAAGACCTTTGATGAATTTAAGGTAATCAGGTACTAATTCTTTAGCTTTTTCTTTAATAAATATACCTTTTATATATAATTTGAGGCCTTTTTCATAATTTTGTGAGTATAAATCATAAGGTGCATGTGATGGAATAAAGACTAAAGAATTGAAACTGACAACACCTTCAAGATTTAAATTCAAACTTAGTAAAGGATCTTCATAATCAGAGAAGTTGTCTTTATAAAATTTATTTAAATCTTCTTCTGTGACATCTTTTTTGTTCTTTTTCCAAAGAGGAATCATTGAATTTAAAGTTTTTGTCACAACCTTTTCATCATATTCATTTTCAATTTCTTTACCATCAGCATCTTTTTTTGGTGTTTTTTCTATTTCATTGAATTTGATTGGATAACGGACAAAGTCACTATATTTTTTAACTAAAGATTCAATTTCATAATCTTCAAGGAAATTATCAAATTTTTCATCTTCAGTATCTTTTCTTAAATGCAAAACAATTTTGGTGCCTGTATCTTCGATGTCACATTCATCAATTGTATAGTTAGTTTCACCGTTTGATTTAAAAACGTAACCTTTGTCATTTAATGTTTTTGTGTAGACTTCAACTTCATCAGCAACCATGAAAGCACTATAAAAACCAACACCGAATTGACCAATAATATCTAAATCGTTCTTTTCTTTTGCTTCTTTGATTTTTGAGACAAAATCTTTGCTTCCACTATGAGCAATTGTACCTAAATTATTGATAATGTCTTCTTTTGACATACCAATTCCATTATCTTTAATAGTTAAAGTACGATTTTCTTTATCTTTTTCGATCCAAATCTCATAGTTCTTTGAAGGTATTTTTCCTTCGCTTGTTAATTCTAAATATTTATATTTGTCAATTGCATCGCTAGCATTTGAAATTAATTCTCTTAAAAATATTTCTTTGTTTGAATAAATAGAATTAATCATCAAATTTAATAATTCTTTACTTTCAGCTTGAAATTCTTTAGTTTCCATTTTTCATCCTCCAAAAATTAGGTGGTGATTTCTCACCAACCTATTTAATTAAAATTTTCTTTGATTCAGCTTCTTTTTCTTCTGGTTTTAATTTTGGTAAAACAATTCTTAAAATACCATTTTCGTAAGATGCTTCAATTTGTTCTTTTTTAAAATCATATCCAACGTAAAATGATCTCTTTAATTTGCCAAAAAATCTTTCATTTTTTAAATATTTATAGTTTTCAGTACTATCTTCTTTAACTGTATAAGTTATAAATAGGTATCCATCTTCGAGCTTTAAATCGATATCTTCTTTTTTTGCTCCTGGAACTTCAACATCTATAACATAACAATCATCATTTTCTTTAATAACTGATTTCATGTAACTATCCTCTAATCTACTAAAAATTCTAGTATCTTCGTCGTTAAAAAATGGAGAACCAAAATAGCCAAATTTATAATTTTCTTTATTCATTTTAAATACCTCCTAGCACTCTTAATTCTTAAGTGCTAACTATATTATAGCGCTTAATTTAGCACTGTCAATAGAAATGTGCTAAAATTTTTTTAAATTATTTTAACAAAAAAATTGAAAAATTTTGAAGAAAATATCTAGGTTTTGCAGGGTTTTTGATAAATATAAAAGTTTTCATAATAACAGTATATTGTTAATATTAATTTATAATGAATTATGATAAAATATATCTATATTCAATAAAGAGGTATTTATAATGGAATTTACAATTAATCTCAATGGAGAGACTAAAGTTTTTAACAAAAGAATTAAACTATTAGAACTTACAAACGGCAATAAAGATATATTATGTGCGATTGTAAATGGAAAGTTACGCGAACTTGATTACGATGTTTATTATGATTCAACAGTTGAGTTCTTAACAATTAAAGATCATGATGCAAACGAAATCTATGAACGTGGGATCAGATTTATTTTTGCAATGGCAACTCATTTGCTTTACCCTCAATACAGATTCAATATGTCTTACTCTATTTCTCGTTCAATTTCTGTCGTCGCTTATGTAAAAAATGATGATAATAGCATGAAAAGAATATTTTTAACCAAAAATATGGTTAAAGAAATTGAAGATAAAATGAGAGAGATAGTAGATAATGATTATCCTTTAATTAGATTGATTAAACCAAATGATGAAGCAAGGAAGATTTATCAACAATTTGCATTAGATGATAAGTTAGAAATTTTACAATACAGACCTGAAAAAACTGTTCACTTTTATGATTGCAATGGTTATTTGAACTACATGTATGGAAAAATGGTTCCATCATCTGGTTATTTAAAAGATTTTAAGTTGCTTTATTACACACCAGGTTTATTAATTCAATATCCAAGAAGTGAAAGTAATGGATTAATACCTCAGTTTAAAGATGAACCAACCTTTGCAAACGCACTAAATAGAGCTCAAGTTTGGTCGTATCGAGTCAATTTATCAACTGTTGGTCAAATTAATTCATTTATTAAAGATGATGAGCTTTCACAAGTTGCATTAATAAATATATGTGAAGATAGACACAATAGAATGCTTTGCGAATTAGGTCAAAAAATTCAAGATAATATTGATACAATTCGACTTATTTGTATTGCTGGACCATCAAGTAGTGGAAAAACTACATTCGCTGATCGTCTAACAATTGAATTAAAGTCAAGAGGTATTAACCCAATCCGTATTTCAATGGATGATTACTATAAAAAGAGAGAATTTGTCCCAAAAGACGAAGATGGGAATTACGATTTTGAATCAATTGATGCTTTAAATATTGATTTATTTAATGACAATATTGTTTCTCTTTTAAATGGTGAATCAGTTTCATTACCAACATTTAGTTTCAAAAGTAATGAAACAAAATTTAATGATCCAGTTTCAATTAATAGTAAAGACCCAATTATTATCGAAGGAATTCATGCACTAAACGAATTAGCTACTGAGTCAATTCCAAAATTCTCTAAATTCAAAATTTACATTGCTCCACAAGTTCAAATGAATCTTGATGATGAAAACCCAATGACATTAACAGATGTTAGATTATTAAGAAGAATTGTTA
>CAMESA010000041.1 GCA_945935945.1 uncultured Mollicutes bacterium
ATAATTGAACGGGGATGTTTGTTGCATTATTTGCTCACAATCATTCCATTATCAATAGCTGCATTTTTCTAAAAATAAGTAAAAAAAGAACCGTGAGATTCACGGTTCTTTTGTTGTTAATTTTCTTTAAGTGATTTGTTAAGGGTACGGTAAGCACGAGCACTCATTCTTACTTTACAAACTTGACCATCAATTTCAACTCTATATGTATGTAAGTTGACATTCCATCTTCTACGAGTTGCTCTTAAAGAGTGTGAACGTTTATTTCCTGTTAAAGGTCCTTTACCTGTGACTGGACATTTTCTTGACATTTCGCTTCCTCCTTTCAAATCGTGCTTTTAATGATAGCACAATTAAAATGCATAAGTAAAGTAAATTTTTACTACCACGAAATTTTAGCACTAACTAAAAATTTTATGAACTAATTAATTTGAATAATTTTAATAATTATTGAAAATTATAATGAAATTTTTGGGAATTTTTTATGATATTCATCTTTTGACATAAGATTTTTACTTTTTTCTTTTATCAAATTATAAAGTTTGTCCTCGTCATCTAATATCATAAAGAATGATGAGCCTTTGTCTGTATAAAATAAAATTGTTTTGTTCTTTTTTGTATATTCTTCATCGATATATAAAATTTCATTAAAACGAATCTTAAGATCTTTAACCCAGCGATGATGCACAAAACCATCGTTTAAAATGACGTAATAATTCTCTTTAAACAGAATAAACAATGAAACAATTGCTAAAATAATATAAATTATGATAACTATAACATCTTGAATTATATAAGAACTTTCGTTTCCATCATTTTTATATGCCCATGCAAATCTAGATGAAAAAATTCCATAAATTAAAACTAATAAAACTATCGCATATAGGATAAATGTTTTAATTAATCTAGAACGATTTGGATACAATTTTTTATTTGATTCACTCATAAATTCTTAAAAAGTATTATAGATAAATTCGTAAAATTAAGGAATAGTTTTTCATTTTTTATTATTTTAACTTTAAAAAAGTCGCTTTAAATCTCGAAATATTTTTGAACTTGAAAAGAATACTTTTTAGATAAAAATACTAGAATTATTATTAATAATATTAATAATTTATGTTATAATTTTTTCGATTTATGAACTTATTCGATATTATTCCACAAAATTATTTTGGACTATTTGGTGGCAAGAATAGATCCATTTACATAGATAGTTTACTTATTTTATTTAATCTTCTTGAAAGTGATGAAACCATAATATCAAAATCTGATTTTCTAAAGGCTTTAAAAGAGAAAGAAAACAATCTAGATTCTTTTGAATACGAAAAAGAAGATTTAGAAAATTTGCCTGATGACGTAATTCTGCAAAACACATTATCTTCTAAAGCAAGTTTTATTTGCAAAAGGCTCGAGGAAACAGGTTGGATCGATGTTATTATGGATCCAAACACTTTTGAAGAAACAATTATCTTGCCACAATATTCAATTCTTCTTTTAAAATGTTTCAAGGATATCATTAGCGATGAAGAATCGCCATATTTAAGTCTTGTTCATTCAACATATTCTGAATTAAAACTTGAAGATGAAGAACAAGATGAGTTGATGTACGCAACAATTATCCGTTCATATGAGAATACTAAAAAGTTGAAAGTCGAACTCATCACGTTAACTCACTCAATTAGGATTTTTCAATCTAAATTAACAAAACTTTTTGATACAAATACAATTTTGCACAACTATTTTGATGTTTACAAAATGAAAATTAGCGACCGTTATTACCATCCATTAAAAACTTTTGACAGTGTTGCTCGTTTTAAAAGACCAATCATCAAAATTTTAGAAAAATGGCTTGCGGATAAAGATATTCGTCAAAAATTAGTTATTCAAGCATCTAGAGGTGCTTCTCAAATTTCTGTCCAAGAGATTGAAAAAGATATTATCGAGAAAATAAATTATATTACTGATACTTATGAAAAACTTAATAATTTAATAAGTGAAATTGATAAAGAAAACAATAATTACACAAAAAGTAGTGCAAATAAAATCTTATTTCTTAATAACAACGATAAAACAGTTAAGGGTTATTTAGAAAATATCATGAAAATTTACGCTAAAAATACGAATGAGCCAAGAGTTTTATCAAAGATTTTATCAAAAATGCAAGATTCTACTTATTTTTATGATCAAGGCTACATTGATTCAAATTCGATAACTTTACCAATTTTAAGAAAAATTAGAGAAAATAGTGAACCAATGGAATTAATTACTTTCGAGGAAGCTAATGACTATCTATTAGATTCATTCCTTGAAGAAACAAAATCAATTTTTACTGATGAAAAAGTCTATGGTTTTATGGAACAAGCTTTTGGCGATAGAGATAGAATTGGCATAAAAGATATTCCACTTATTAATTTTGATGCTTTCATTTGTTTAATCCTTGCAGTTATTAAAAAGGATGATGATTCGTGCTTCTATTATGTTAATGAAGTTGACGATAGAAGAATACATACTTATGGTTATGTAGTTCCAAATTTTGAGTTTATAAAAAAGGACTAAGTTATGTTTAGTGAAGAGTTTTTAAAAATTGCACCAAGTGACCAAAGCGAATTTGGCAGTGTTATAAATTATTTATTACTAAAAGGGTTTGTTGTTCGCGATATTTTCGATCCAAAAGAAAAAGTAATGAGAACAAGTGAATACTATCGTTTCATTGAACGCCATTTTGACTTGATTAATGATTATTTGAAATACAGTGGTTGGCACATTGAAAACGATTCTATTTTAGGTGTTGTTGCTTTAAGTAATTTTTATAGTGAAAATAGAACCAAAATCGATAGAGAAACTTCTCTTATTTTATTTGTTCTTCGCTTAATTTATGAAAATGAAAAAGACGAATCGAATTCTTCAACTCAAGCAATTTACATTACTACTCCTGGATTAATTCAAGTAATGATTCAAGATGGAATTACAATGCCAGGCAAAAGATTATATGGTAGAGGAATTGCTAAATCACTAAGATTTTTAGCAAATCATAATATTATTTCAAAAGTTAGCGGCAGCTACGATGAAGGAAATGTTTCGTTTTACATACTTCCATCAGTTTGTTATGCATTAGATGGCGACAAAATCAAAGCAATGAGTCAAGCTCTTGACGAACTTAATCGCAAGAATGAAAGTGAAGGAGGATTATTAGATGAAACTTCTAACTAAAGTAAAAATTATTAATTGGCACTATTTTTGGGATGAAACAATCGAAATTAAACCAATTGTTTTCTTAACAGGTGTCAATGGTAGCGGTAAATCAACTTTAATCGATGCTCTTCAAGTTGTTCTTTTAGGCGATACTTCTGGTAGATATTTTAATAAGGCTGCAATGGAAAAGAGTTCAAGAACTTTAAAAGGCTATTTAAGAGGTGAACTCGGAGATACAATTGAAGGCGGTTTCAAATATTTAAGAAACGGAAGATTTACATCATACATTGCTCTTGAATATTTTGATGATGTCAATAACGTTCCATTTACATTAGGAGTTGTTTTTGATTCATACGAAGATGGTAGCGAAGATCATCATTTCTTCTCACTTGAAGATGTTATTCCTGAAAATAATTTTGTATTGGATAGAGTTCCAATGGAATATAAAACATTGAATCGTTTCTTCCAAGAACAATATCCAAATAAATATTTGTTTTTTGATTCGAATAAGCAATATCAAGAATTTATTAAACGTAAATTTGGTGGTTTAAAAGATAAATATTTCTCACTTCTTAAAAAAGCTACATCTTTTACTCCAATTACTGATATTACAACTTTTATTACGCAATATGTTTGCGATCCACAAGCAAATATTGAACTTGATGTTCTTCAAGACAACATCACTCAATATAAAAAACTTCAAATTGAAGCATTAAATATTGAAAAAAGAGTTAAAAGACTTGAAGAAATTCAAAATTCATTTGATGTTTACGCCCGTCAAAAAGACAATTTTAAAATTTCTCAATACATTATTGAAAGATGTCAACTTGAGCAAAGTTTACAAAGAATTAAAAATTTTCATAAACAAATTGAAAGAAATAATAAAAGAATTGAGGAAATTGAAGCAGAAATTCTTGAATTTGATGCTGATATACACTCTTTAGAAGAAAAAAAGACAGCTCTTATTAGCGATAGAGCATCAAATGACAATGTCAGAATGGCTCAAAGACTAAAAGAAGAAAAAGAAAACGCTGAAAAACGATTAAAAGAAATATCAAGAAATGTTGAACTAGTTAGAACAACTCTTAAATCATACGCAGATTCATTTTTGGTATGCTCAAGAGATGTTGTTAACGCATTCAAAAATATAAATTTAAATAATTTAGATGAAGAATTTAGCGAAGAAGTTGATAATTTCATTACTGTTGCGAAACAAACTTGTAACGTATGCGTCGATTTTCGAAATGAATTGATAAGTGATATTTCAAAAATTGACAAAGATAAAGTCCTTGAATTTAGACAAAATTTGACTTTATACAAAACGTCAGTTGGTTCATTATCACTTTATTTATCTAGATTGATTTCAAAAATTGCAAAAGAGATTAAAGAAATTAATCAACAAGCTTTAGATATCAAAAAAGGCACAAAACCATATGATTCACGTCTAATAATGATTAAAGATAGACTTGAAAAACGTCTTGAAGAAAGATTTTCAAAACATATTAATGTAGAGATTTTTGCAGATTTAATTGATATTGATGATTTAAGTTGGTCTGATGCAATCGAAGGTCTCCTTAATCCACAAAAATTCAATTTATTTGTCGCACCTGCTTATTACAATGATGCATACAAGATTTTAAGAAGTTTATTATCTGAGTTTGGATATTATCGTACAGCTCTTGTCGATGATTCAAAAATTATCGAAAGAGGTTTTGAAGCACAAGATGGTTCTCTTGCAGAAGAAATCTTAACTAACCATGAAGGTGCTAGAGCATGCGCTGATTTCCTGTTAGGACGCGTTCATAAAGCTTTTGATATTGAAGATGCAAGAAAGAGTGGTAATGGAATTACAAAAGAATGTGATTTATATAGAAACTTTGCATTAACAAAAATGAATCCTCAACTTTATAGAGAATCTTATATTGGGAAAAATCTTGGGGAAAGATTTGCTAATGAAAATGCTGCATCTTTAAAAGAAAAAGAGGCATTATTAGAGATTTATCGTCAAATTGAAGGAATTTTTGCACAATCTAATCAACTTCAAGTATATACAACAACTGAAGTTGACAATATGTTCTTCTTATTAAAAGATGTTGGAGATATTCAAGGCCTTCAAAATACAATTTCTTATTTTGAGAACGAACTCAATGACAATGATACAACTCTAACACGTTCGATTGATAATAGATTGAACGATATTGAAGAAGATATTAAACAAGTTAATAAATCAAAAGAAGCAATTATTCTTGAAAAGGGTAATTTAATTCATGACAACGAAATCATTAAAAACGAAAGAATTGTTAGTGAACAAAAAGAAGTTGAAATTAAAGAGAATTCTATTGATTCAAAATATGATTCAATTTTAGTCAGTGAAAAAGCACTTCCTTTATTCCTTGAAATGCAAGAAAAAGGCAAATCTACATATGAAATTTTCCAAACATTTAATGTAGAATTTTCTAGACTTCAATACACAGTAAACAATATTTACAATCAAGTTGTTCGTTTAAGAAGAGAATACACAAGTGATTATCATCTTTCATACGATATCAATTTAGAAAATAATGATATTTATGAAGCAGAATTAAAAGAATTTAGAGATGTTAAACTTCCAGAATATAAAGATAAAATTGTTGATTCATATGAAAAAGCAACAAAACAATTTAAAGATGACTTTATTTTCAAACTTAGAAGTGCAATTGAAGACGTCGAAGATCAAATTGATAACTTAAATGATGCATTAAAACAATCTTCATTTGGTAGAGATTTGTATCGCTTTACAGTCAAACCAAGCGTTATTTATCGCCGCTACTATGATATGCTTAAAGATGATTTAGTAATATCAAGTGGTGAAGATGACTCAGAATTTGTAAATAAATATAAAGATGTAATGGAAGATTTATTCAGACAAATAGTTGATGTTGGTGAATCTGAAAATAATTCAAGATTGCAAGAAAATATATTGAAATTTACAGACTATAGAAATTATTTAGATTTTGATTTAATAATGTATAATAAAGATACTGGTGACGAACAGAGACTATCTAAAATGATGAAAAAGAAGAGCGGTGGTGAGACACAGACCCCATTTTATATTGCTGTTGTTGCTTCATTTGCTCAACTATATCATGTTAATGATGATGGAGAATTAGGAAACACATCTCGTCTAATAATTTTTGATGAGGCTTTCTCAAAGATGGACAGAACAAGAATGACTGAAGCGGTTAGACTTTTAAGAAAGTTCAACTTACAAGTTATTTTGAGCGCTCCATACGATAAAATTCCTGATATTTCTCCACTTGTTGATGAAACATTAATCGTTTTACGCGATAAAAATAGAAGTTGTGTTCGCTTATTTGAAAAAGAAGCTAGCAAATGAGGAGATAATTTATGTCTGATAAAGTCGTTGCAATGATTCTTGCCGGTGGTAAAGGGACAAGGTTAAAAGCTTTAACAAAAAAAGTTGCAAAACCTGCTGTTTACTTTGGTGGGAAATATCGTATTATCGATTTTTCGTTATCGAATGTCGCAAATAGTGACAGTCAAGTATGTGGTGTTCTTACTCAATATGAATCTGTTGCCTTAAATAATTATGTTGGCAATGGTTCAATTTGGGGATTTGATGGTGTCCATGGAAAGTGTTTGCCACTTCCACCTCGTCAAACTGAAGAGGGAGCAAATTGGTACAAAGGTACCGCAGATGCAATTTATCAAAATCTAGATTTCTTAGATGAAGAAAATCCAGATTATGTAATTATTCTAAGTGGAGATCATATCTACAAAACAACTTATAATGACATGATTGATCTTCATAAAAAAAGTGGAGCTGCATGTACAATTAGTGTAATTGAGGTTCCACGGGATGAAGCTTCAAGATTTGGTATTTTGGAAGTTGATGGTAAAGATAAAATTACAAAATTTGTTGAAAAGCCTAAAAAACCTTTATCAAATTTAGCTTCAATGGGTATTTATTGCTTTACTTATAAAGAATTAAGAAAAGCACTTATTGCAGATAAAAAAGATCCAAATAGCGAGAACGATTTTGGAAAAAATATTATTCCTAATTTATTAAATGAAGGGAAAAAACTCATGGCTTATAGATTCAAAGGTTACTGGAGAGATGTTGGAACTCTTTCGAGTTTACATGAAGCTAATCTTGAGTTACTTCCTTCAAATAGAAGTGCAGATACGATTCGTTTTAATGAATTTCCAATCGTGTATAGTGAAGACACACATTCAATGCCTCAATTTTTTGGAAAACATGCTATTGTTCGTAACTCTCTTATTAATCAAGGCGCAAAAATTTATGGTACTGTTGAACAATCAGTTATATCAAACGAAGTTATTATTTCTGATGATGCCATTGTAAAAAGAAGTGTTATTATGCCAGGTGTTGTCATTGGAAAAGGCGCTGAAGTCTATAATGCA
>CAMESA010000042.1 GCA_945935945.1 uncultured Mollicutes bacterium
AAGTGGGAATGCAATTGAAGTATAACCATGTTCTTTCATTAATTTAAAACATGAATCGTATGCACTAAGAAGTAATTCTTCTTCGCCATGTTTGCCATTTTGATAAATTGGAGCAACTGCGTGAACTAATCCTTTGCAATTTGTCATGTTAAAACTTGGTGTAAGAACTGCACAACCAACTTTACATCCACCAATCTTTTTAAGAGCATTTGAAAGTTCTCTATCTCCTGCTTTATGGAAAATTGCACGTCCAACACCTTCTACCATGATTAATCTAGAATTGCTATCATTAACGATTAAATCACATTCAGTTTGAACTAAGTCACCTTTCTTAAAATAAAATGGCATAATGGCTCCTTTCAATGTGTATATCATATCAAAAACAACATAATTTGTATAAAAATTTTATATTAAATTTGATTGAATTTATTTGTATAAAAATAATTTGTGTGATATTTACACAATTTTTTTAGAAAGAATTATTTTAATTTTTGGACTAAAATCAATTTTATGTTCACTTTTTTTCGTTTCTTTGATATCCTATCACTTGTTCGGAGGGAATTATGAAGATTTGTATTATCACAGATGATAATGCTGGCTTTACTCAAGACGAAGTTAAAAAATTAGGTATTGGGATTGTGCCTATGCCAGTAATCATCAACGGAGAAATCTATTTTGAAAACAAAAATATTGATCAAGAACAATTCTATTTGAAGCAAAATGGAGGATCAGACATTATTACTTCTCAACCTTCACCAGGATCAATTCTAGAATTGTGGGATGAAAAATTAAAAGATTTTGAACAAATCGTACACATTCCAATGAGTAGTGGTTTAAGCGAAGAATGTAACACAGCAAAAATGCTTGCTAAAGATTATGAGGGAAAAGTATTTGTTGTTGATAATCATAGAATTAGCGTAACACTTAAAGATTCAGTTTATGAAGCAATTAATCTTGTTAAAAAAGGTTACTCTGGAGAAGAAATCAAAAATATATTAGAAGAAAGCGCATTTGATTCTTCAATTTATATTGCAGTAGACACATTAAAATATCTTAAAAAAGGTGGAAGAATTACACCAGCAGCAGCTCTCTTTGGATCAACTTTACACATTAAACCTATTTTAAGTATATTCGGACACAAACTTGACAGCTACAAAAAGGCTGTTGGTATGAAAAAAGCAAAACAAATAGTCATTGATGCAATTATAAATGATGTAAATACAAAATTTTCTGACTCAGATAAAAATAAAGAATTGTCATATGGTGTTGCTTTTACAAACAATTATGATGAGGCAGTAGAATTTAAAAAAGAATTTGCAAAACAATTAGGTATCGATGAGAATACAATTGTTATGAATCCACTTTCACTTAGTGTTGCAACTCACATTGGCGAAGGCGCATTCGCAATTACTTGTACAAAAAAGTTAAATAAATAAAAAATTATTTTATTAACTCTTTAATGGCGTATACTACGCCATTTTCTTTTGCAGTTTTTGTTATAAAAGTTGCAACTTTTTTGCATTCTTCAGTTGCATTGCCCATTGCAACTCCATTAAAATCTCTAATCATTAAAAAATCGTTTCCACCATCACCAAAGGTGTAAACATTCTTCTTATCTATATTTAAATACTTGGCTAAAAAAGCTGTTGCAGGGGATTTGTTTGCTGATTTGTTGTTAAACTCAATAAACATTGGAGCTGATCTAACCATTAAAAAGTCGTTTTTCCATTTTTGAGAAATAGAACGTTCGATTTCAAGAGAATGTTCTGGAAGAGCTGCAACCATAAATTTTAATATGTCTGTTTCATCATCCAAATGATTTTCAACTAAACTTATTGGTTGATATTTTCCATTCAATTTATATTCTCCATCAATGAATTCATTGTATTTTATATATCCAACTCCATTAAATAAATATGCGAAAATATTGCCATCAATAGAGTCTAAAATTTCTTTATATTCTTCACAAAATTGATAAAAATACTTGAGTTTTAGAGGGTTTTTGAATAAAACCTTACCTTTAATGTCAGTAACTAGTGCCCCATTTGCGCAAATACAAAACTTGTTTCCATCCTTTAATTGATTCAAATATTGGATGATTCCGGAATAAGGTCTCCCACTTGCAATAGCAATTGCATCGCCTCGATCTAGAACTTCATTTAGAGTATTAATCAACTCTTTATTTAGTTCTGTACTAAAATCAGAAACAAGGGTCCCATCAACATCAAAAACAAATAATCTCATAGTAAGTAGTATACAATATTAGAATGCAAATTTTAATTAGAAAATTCTAATTAATCTCAAAAGATGTATAATAAGACTATGGCAAATCGTGGAATGAAAAAATGGCTACCATTTCAAAGTTTGATTGAACAAGAAAAATATCTCGACAAAATGATGTATGAAAAATACAAGGTTGAAAAACCTCAAATCAGTGTCGAACAAGCAAGAAAAATTAATAGGATTCTTTGTTCATACAACTTTGAAGTTTTAAAAATGAAAATTTATATGGATGGCTATTTATACATTTACAATGGCAAAATCCAAAAAATCGATAAAAACAAAAAAATATTAATCTTCGATGATTTTTATATTCCAATTAAAAATGTAATTGATATTGAAGAAACTGATCCATTTTTCGAGGTTTGTTAAAAACCTCTTTTTATTTCTCTAATTTTCAAAAATGGATATAAGAAGAATGTAATTCCAAAGAAAACATTTGCAAACATCTCAAATACGATGCTGATAACATTTAACAAACTAGAAAAAACAAATACAGATTCTATTAAATAAGATATATTTTGAAATAAAATTATTGACTGAACAACAAAAGAGGCGACTGATAAGCCAAGAAGTAGTCCACCAAAAACACATAATGCTGTATAAATATTTAGAGGTTTATATTTGTTTCTATATTCTAAAATCATAAGAATAAAGTAAACAACACCAAAAGCAGTACCGCTTATCATGATTGAAAATGAAGCAATAACTGTTCCGACTAAAGATGAGCCCAAAAGACCAGCAAGAATAAATTGGATGCTTGGAATCACATATTCAAAAATGACAATAACAAGAATTGCATATCTAGCTCTTGGCATAGAATTACTTTCTTTAGCAGCTAAAAAATCTTTTGTTAAAAGGAAATAAAACAAAACATTAATAATCAGAATAAAAAGTGAAGATATTTCAACTCTAGAACCACTTTCACTTGATGCTAATAACGTCCCACCAAAGCTTAAAAGTGTTGCTAAGACCATTAAAGTAGCACCAACAGCACCAAAAAATCCAATATTTAAATTGTTAAACCATCTTTTAAACTTTACTTTAAAATCACTAAAATTCATAATTACCTCATTTACATTGCTCTAATTATAAATCTTAAAGTGTAAGTTTTGCCACTTTTGATAGTATACTTTTCGTGGACTGGGTTTCCCCACGAATTATCTCCTCCAACTCCCCTAATTTCTTTTGATATTGTTAAGGTTGTAAATTTTGGCTTTGGTAATTCATCAAAGTGCGTAGCATTTTCAATTTCATACTCGCTATAAGGCAATAATTTAAAGTTGAAACTTTCGTCTGTTGAAATAAAAGCTAATTTATTTCCTTCTTTTCCTTGAATTACAAGATATCTTGTAAACATATGATTACCACACTCTTGTGGATTGATGTAATTTACATATTCTTTAATCGCAGAAGAATTATAAATTCCAAGTTTTTGTCCTTTATATCTATCAGGATAATTTTCATTTTGACCTAATCCATAGTATGTAAAATTATCTACGACAAAAGGTAAAGTAATGTCTAATCCAATAATTGGAGGTGTGTGCATTTTCTTATTAACCTTAAATTTTAGTTCAACTTCAATGTCTCCACTATCATAAACTTTATAAGAAATATTATAAGTTTTGAGAAGAGGATATTTCAAAATTCTATAAAAATACTTGAGTTCTGCAGGGTTTTTTGACTTTTTATTGATTTCTAGGTTCTTCCAATCAGGGTTTAAAAGCGAATATTTTCCATAGTTTAAATACTGATTTGAATAAAATTTATATATTGTTGAATCGTTAGATGTGTTAGGTCTAAACATAGTCAAAGAAATTTGCTTTTTCAAAAATTCTTCACCATTGATTTTAATCGAAGACAAGCCACCGTAGTTGTTATCTCTACCATTAAAGATATAATTAAATCCGTCACCTTTAACACCAACAACATATTTATCATCTATGATTTCAAGGTTTTTTCCTATTGATTTTCCTTTTGCATGAGCCCCATTTTTAAGACTTGAGTTAAGTAAAAACTCCTCAAAACCAAATTCATGTTCTTTGTTTGCAAAAGAATAATCATATTTTGCATGGTAAGAAATTCTTAAAAGAATCTCGCTACCAGATTGAATTTTTAAAGATGATAGATTTAAATCGTAACTCTCTTTTGGTGCAATATTTAATTCGAATAATTGTTCATCAACTAATTTTCCATTATCAAAAATCATTAATTTAAAATAATAGCCTTCAGTAGATTTAAATTTATTATCATTAAAAATTTTTAAAATATTTTCATTTAATAAAAATTTTATATCTTGATAAAAATATTTTGCTTCTTCAAACTTTGCAGTAATTTTTCTATCAGACATCAGCAAACCGTTTGCACAAAAATCTAAATCATTAGGATAGTCATCAAAATCGCCACCATAATTATAGGAGTTTTCGCCAGATTTCAAACCTTGATCAACAAAATCCCATATAAAACCACCATGATAATTTTTGTACTTAAAAAGTTCCATATATTCATCAAAGTTGCCAGTTGAATTACCCATAGAATGTTCAAATTCACAAAGCATATATGGTTTTGTTGTATTTTTCTTTAAATATTGATCAATTGTTGCAGGTGGAGTGTACATTTCACTTCTAACATCGCTCAAATCATCAAAACCAGGACGATTATTGCAACCTTCATAATGAACAAGTCTAGTTTTATCGTACTCTCTAATAAAATTTGCTTGGTTTCTTTGAACAGTTCCAGCATAACTTTCATTTCCTAAACTCCACATAATTATTGAAGGATGATTTTTATCTCTTTCAATCATTGAACGAGTTTTTGAAATGATATAGTCATTAAATTCTTCATGATCTCCAGGAAGAACTCCATTAATGTCAGTTTTTCCATAAAATGGATAAGACCAAGTTCCGTGAGTTTCAATTGCCGCCTCATCAATTACATAAACTCCATAACGATCACATAATCTATAAAATTCACTATTATTTGGATAATGGGAACAACGAATTGCATTAAAATTATTAGCTTTGAGTAGTTTTATATCACTTTCAATGAGTTCAGCGGATATTGCTCTGCCATTTATTGAATCAAATTCATGGCGATTTACACCTTTAATGATTAATTTTTCACCATTAATTAAAATTTCACCATCAACAATTTTGATATTTCTAAAACCAATATCTAAATTTGTTGAGCAAACAACCTTATTATCTTGCACTAAAGTAAGTTCAAGATTGTATAAAAATGGTAATTCAGCTGAATATTGTTTAACATTTTCAATTTTTTCATGAATTTCAGAGAGACCATTAATCGATGAAACTTCATTTTTAAGAATTATGTTGTTTTGCAAAGACAATTCATAGAAAATTTTTGAATTAATTGATTTACCAGCAAGCAAAACACGGATATTTAAAAGTCCAGTTTTGTTATCTTCATCTAAAATAGAGTCATTCTTAACATCAAAAATTGTCACAAGTGGATCAACGATTAATTTTACATCTCTAAAAATCCCACTAAATCTCCACATATCTTGGTCAAGAAACCACGAATATTTTGAATATTTAAAAACAATTACAGCAATTCTATTTACTCCAACGTGCAAATAATTAGTAATATCAAACTCTGAATTTGTGTAGCATTTTTCAGAATATCCAACAAAATGGCCATTAATCAATAAATATAATGCAGATTCAAACCCTTCAAATCTCAAAATAAACCTATTAATGTCTAAATTATTAATCTGAATATCTTTAAAATAAATTCCAAGTGGGTTTTGTTTTGGAGATTTTCCAAGAGGAACATTTTCTCTTCCAAACCATGGATATTTGGTGTTTACATATTGAGGTTTCCCATATCCACTAAGTTCAAAGTGAGCAGGTACATTTATCGAGTCAAAGTCATTTATATCAGCATCAATATCTAAAAAATCATAAATTTCTTCACGAAATTCATTAAAAAATTTGAATTTCCATTCACCATTTAATGAAATTTCATTTGAATTTCCATTAATTGTTATTTTATGGTCACTTCTATCAAATATTGTGTTTATGGAATCAATTTGTGGATTGTCTAATAATGTTAAATCTATTCTATCGCTCATATTTATAACAATTTTTCCCTTTTATTTTTATTTGCTTTTGCATTTGCAACAACTTTTACAACTCCATTAACTTGTTTTAAAACTACAAGAATTGTCATGCCTTCTTTGAGTGGAGCTGAAATGTTGATACCAACATTCATATAAAATTCACCCTTATAAACATCATTTGTTAATGAGTTGAAATAATATTTATCCTTATCTAATCCTTTAACTTTAATAAATCTTGATTTAGATTGAACACCTTTGTAGTTAAAACTAAAAACCAAAGAGACTTTTTTATCTTTTGTCACAACATTCCATTGAGCAAAATTATCTTCGTATGGATTTTTAATTGCATAATAGTCGCCTTCAGTAATGACATAATGCCATTCTTTGATTAATTTATTAAAAGTTTTTACTTGCTCTTTTTCATTTTCTGTCAATTTTGAAGGATCAAGTTCATATCCTGAGGTTCCAAACATTGAAATGATTGCTTTTTCTTGCATTCCAAGAGCTGGAGAGGCGCTAACATGTGCTCCAAGAGACGATAATGGATAAAATAAATTAGTTGCATATTGAATCATCACTCTATCATATGGGTTTGTATTGTCGCTTGTCCATATTTGAGGTGAATAATAAAGCATGCCAAAATCAAATCTTCCGCCACCACTTGCGCATGATTCAAGTAAAATATTTGGATATCTTTCAACAAATCTATTAAATAATTTATAAGTTCCAAGCATAAAACGATAATTAATTTCATCCCATCTTTCTTTAGGCAAAGATAATGAGCCACATTCACTCAGTGTACGATTGAAATCCCATTTACAGTAATCGATTTCATAATTATCAAAAATTTTGCATATTTTATCAAAAATGTAATCAACAACATCATCACGAGTTAAATCAAGAACAAGTTGATGTCTCATAAGAGTTGGGTTAACATCTCTATCAAATAAAGCAAAATCAGGGTGTTCTTTCATTAAATTACTCTCTGGAGAGATCATTTCAGGTTCAATCCATAAACCAAATTTGATATTTTTTGAATGAGCATAATCAATTACTTCATGTAAATTTATTTTTTCTTCATTTACTTCCCAATCACCCAAAGATGTTCGATCATTATTTCGTTTTCCAAACCATCCATCATCAAGAACTACTTAATCAATATCAAGTTCTTTTGCA
>CAMESA010000043.1 GCA_945935945.1 uncultured Mollicutes bacterium
ACAAACTGAAATTTTAAAAGGCGCAAAAAACGGTGAAATCAATCTAATAATTGGCACCCACAAAGCTCTTGGAAATAAATTGGAATTCAAAGATTTGGGCTTATTAATTATCGACGAAGAGCAAAGATTTGGCGTTGAACAAAAAGAAAAAATAAAAGAAAAATATAAAAATATTGATTGCTTGACGCTAAGTGCAACGCCGATTCCAAGAACTTTACAATCTAGCTTAATCGGATTAAAAAATATTTCAAAAATTGAAACGCCACCAAATGAAAGATTACCAATTCAAACATATGTAATAAATTATGATGAAGATGTTATTTCTGAACTGATAAAACGTGAACTTTCTCGTCGTGGTCAAATTTATTATGTTTATAACGACATTGATGGATTATATAAAAAGCAAATTACGCTTCAAGCGATGGTTCCTGAAGCAAGAATAGGAATTATTCATGGAAAAATGGACAAGGAAGATGTTGATATCATAATGGATAGTTTTTATGAGGGTGAAATCGACTTGCTTTTGTCTACTACAATTATCGAAAATGGCATCGATGTCAGAAACGCAAATTTGTTACTTATTGAAAACGCAGACAAGTTTGGACTTGCTCAACTTTATCAAATCAAAGGAAGAGTTGGACGTGGTGATAAAATCGCTTATGCTTATTTAATGATTAGACCAAATAAAGAAATTACTCCTCAATCTAAAAAAAGATTAAAAGCAATCCAAGATTTTACTGAACTAGGAAGCGGATATAAAATCGCTCAAAGAGATTTACTTATTCGTGGGGCAGGAGATATTTTAGGAAAAGAACAAGCTGGCTTTATCGATGAAGTTGGAATTGATTTGTATATCAGGTTGCTCAATGAAACAATTAAAGAAAAAGAAGGAAAAGCACCAAAAATCAATCAAAAACCAATTAAAAGTTTACAATCAATCGATGCATATATCCCACAAACTTTTGCAGAAAATGACAATAAAATAGAAATTTATCAAAAAATTATTTCTATAAATAATGTTGATGAATTAAATAAATATCAAGAAGTTTTGACTGATCAATATGGGAAATTACCAAATAATGTTGAACTTTTGTTTAAAAAACGTGAAATTGATATTTATTTTGCAGGCGACCCATTTGATTCGTACAATGATTACAAAGATAGAATTGATATAAAATTAAATACTGATTTTTCAAGTATTAACGGAATTGGTTCTACTTTATTTACGGCTTTAATTATATATATAAATAAAATAAAAGTTTCGTATCGAGAAAAGCAAATTAATATCTCAGTTTTAAAAATTTCAGATTGGCTTGAGACATTAATTAAAGTACTTTCAATTATTACAAGAGTAGAAAATGAAGTAAAAGGGGCTAAAATTTATGAGGATTGATAAATATTTAAAAGTAACTAGATTAATAAAACGCAGAACAGTTGCAAAAGAACTTCTAGATAGAGGAATGTTTTTGATAAACGATAGAGTTGCAAAACCAAGTAGCGAAGTTAATGTTGGTGATGTAATTTTTTTACCTTTAGGAAGACACAAATTAACTGTAAGAGTATTAAAAATTGTTGATCATGCAACAAAAGATAATGCACACGACCTTTATGAAGTAGTTAAAGATGAAATTGTTAAAGAATTTAGAGACGAACCTCAAGAAGAATAAAAAATATTTGCTCGCATGCAGTTTTGGGCCTGACTCAATGGCTCTTTTTCATTATTTAGTTATAAATAAATTCGATTTTGAAATTGTTCATGTTAATTATCATATTTTAGATCAAGCTGACGATGATGAAAAAGGGATTAAAGAAGAGGCAAAAAAATATGGAATCAAAGTCCATGTGCTTTCAACGCACATGCCAGAAGGCGTAAATGAAGAATCTTGGGCTAGAGATATTCGCTATAATTATTTCTCAGAAATGGGCTACAAATTAGGAATTTTTGATGTACTTGTTGCACATAATAAAGGCGACTTAATTGAGACTTATTTATTACAAAAAGAAAGAGGTACACATTTATTTTATGGTCTAAAAGAAGTTAATAGATACAAAGAAGTTAACATTATTCGTCCACTATTAAATTACACAAAAAATGAATTGTTAGACTATTGCATAGAAAACAAAATTCCTTTTTCAATTGATCCCTCAAATGATGATGTCAAGTTTAGAAGAAATCTGTTTCGAAAGAAATTACGAAATTATTCTGAATCTGAACTAGATAACTTTTTAAAAGAAATTGAAGAAAATAATCGAGTTCTGCAGGGTTTTTTAGAAAAATGTGATAAATTTATCTTTAAAAACGAATTCAAATCTGATAAAATATTTTTTGAAACTATTAGTATTAAACAGTTTCAAATTCTATTGATTTATTTTTTAAAAGAAAACAATTTTTTCAAAGAAATTTCATATAATCATGCAGAAGATCTGCTTATGAAATTCAGGAGTAACAAGAATTTTGTTATTCCAATTGATAATTATTTTGATTTATATTTCGAATACGGAATTATTGGCATATATAAAAAACCAGAAAGTTATTTTTATCGCTTAGATGAGTTACCAAAAAGTAACTTCATTATCGATAAAAATAATCCACTATTTAATGAACTTAAATTAGATGGAACATGTTATATTGCCCCAGCTTATCTTGGTGAAACTTACACTCATAAAAATATGACTATGAGAATAAATAGAGAGTTTATATCTTGGAAATTACCTTTACATTTAAGAAAAGTTTGGCCAGCAATTTACAACAAAGAAAACAAGATAGTTTATCTTCCAAGATATCGTGAAAAAAACTACAAAAAATCAAATCTACTATCTTTCGATATAAAAAATCTTTTGTAGAAAGCGTTTCACTTTACAATTTAGGTTAACTATTTATTATTATAGTAATTCAAAATTTTATTCGTTAAATGCTTTATATAATAAAGCAATTATCATAAAATATTGAAAACTCAAATCTTAAATTACTCGTTAGGAGGTCAAAGAATGGATAGAAAAAATCAAAAATCAAGATGGAGTACTTTGCTTGGTAGCATTGCTGTTTTAGCTATCAGCGCTTTTGTCATTTATTTTGTTTTTAACATGTTTAACCAAAACAAATATACACGAATTTCTTCAAGTGAAATGGTTAGATATGTAACAAATGAAGATGATGAATATGATATTTTGAATGCAGAATGGCAGAAAAATGGTTCTGGCATATCTTTAAACGTGCAACTTTACAACAAAACAAACGGAACAACTAGTACTTATTCTTCTGAATTCATCGATGACGATTGGAATTCAAAATATGTTTATACATTTCAAGAAGCTGTTCCACCAGCTGCTGCAGTTACTAAGGAATGCAATTCTCTTGGAGACTACATTATTACAGCAGTTAATAATAATAAAGGAAAAGCTGAATATTCTGACCCTAAATTTACTGGTCAATTCACGGCAAATGGATATCAATATCAAGAAAATCCATTTTTAGCATGGTTACCAACACTTTTATCAGTTGGTGTAATTATTATCATTTCAGTTCTTTTCTTTAAAATGCTTTCAAATTCTGCAGGTGGCGCAAATTCTGCTTTAGAATTTACAAAATCTAGAGCAAGAAGAATTGATGATTCAAAAGTCAAATTCAAAGATGTTGCTGGCTGCGATGAAGAAAAAGCAGAAATGATGGAATTAGTCGATTATCTAAAAAATCCTAAAAAATACACAAAATGTGGTGCAAAATTACCAAAAGGCTTCCTTTTAGTTGGTCCTCCAGGCACAGGTAAAACTTTATTAGCAAAAGCAGTTGCAGGAGAAGTTGGCGCTCCATTTTTCTCAATCTCTGGTGCTGATTTCGTTGAAATGTTTGTCGGTGCTGGTGCTGGTAGAGTCAGAGATCTTTTCAAAACTGCAAAACAAAACGCACCTTGCGTAGTTTTTATTGATGAAATCGATGCTGTTGGAAGACAAAGAGGTGCTGGTTTAGGCGGAGGAAACGATGAAAGAGAGCAAACTCTTAACCAATTACTCGTCGAACTTGATGGATTTGAAGAAAATTCAGGCATAATTGTCATCGCTGCAACAAATAGAGCTGATGTTCTTGACCCTGCTTTATTAAGAGCTGGTCGTTTTGATAGACAAATTACTGTTAATTTACCAAATAAAGAAGGTAGAGAAGCTATTTTTAAAGTTCACGCACAAAATAAAAAGTTATCACCAGATATTAATTTTGGTCAATTAGCAAAAAGAACTGTTGGTTTTTCTGGCGCTGATATTGCAAATATTTTAAATGAAGCTGCAATTTTAGCTGTTAGAGGAAATCGTGAAGAAATTTCGCTTGCTGATATTGATGAAGCAATCGATAGAAGAATTGCTGGCCCTGCAAAATCTAACAAGGGAATGAATGAAAGAGAAAGAAGACAAGTTGCATACCATGAAGCTGGACATGCAATTATTGGTTTAACATTACCTAATGCTGATAAAGTTAGAAAAATTACAATTATTCCACGTGGTCAAACTGGCGGACATGTTTTAATGGGTCCTGAAGATGACAGATATTTGCTCACAAAGAATGAATTAATTGCTGAAATCACTGGTTTATTAGGCGGAAGAAGTAGTGAAGAAGTATTCTTCCAAGATGTTTCAACTGGTGCAAGTAACGATATTGAAAGAGCAACTCAAATCGCAAGAAGCATGGTTGTTGAATATGGTATGTCAAGACTTGGACCTATTCAATATGAGAAAAATAGCGGAAGCGTTTTCCTTGGTAGAGATTATGGCAATGCTCAAAAGAATTTTTCACTTGCGGTTGCAGATGAAATTGATAAAGAAGTTAGAAAAATTGTTGAAGGTGCTCATAGCGAAGCAATTAAAATCATTACTGAACGTAAAGATGATGTAATTTTAATTGCTGAAACTTTATTACAACATGAAACTATCAACGAAGAAGAAATCTCATACCTTCTTGAACATAGAAAATTGCCAGAAGAAACAGTTTCTCAAAGACAAGCAGCATCTCAAGCTAGTTTCCATTCAGATAATAGCGAAACTAATGTCACAAACACTGAGGAACAAATCCACATTGAAACTCCATCTGAAGAAAAAGAGATTATAATTCCAGATGATACAAATAGTGACGGCAATACAGGAAATTAATGTCGTTTTATATTAAAGATTTAGAAATTAAAAAGAGTGTTATTCTTGCTCCAATGGCAGGAATAACATCTTTTTCTTATAGGAAATTTCTTTCTGAATTTGGCGTTGGAGCTACATATAGCGAAATGATTTCAGATTGTGGTCTCATTTATAACAATAAAAAAACCATCGAGATGATGAAAAATGACCCAAATTATAACAGACCTTATGGAATCCAACTTTTTGGTGGAAGTAAAGAATCTTTGCTTAAAGGTCTTGAAGTTATTGAGAACTCAAATATTGAATACGATTTTCTAGATTTAAATCTTGCGTGTCCTGTTCCTAAAGTTACTAAAGGAAATGGCGGATCTAAATGGTTAACAAAACTTGATGAAATGTATGAAATGGTCAAAGCGGTTGTCGAAAAATCCAAAAAACCAGTTACTGCCAAAGTTCGTCTTGGTTGGAAAAGTGTTGATATTGAAAAAATATGTGTCCTTTTAGAAAAAGCAGGAGTTTCTTTTATTGCAATTCATGCTCGTACAAAAGAAGAATTATATTCTGGAAAACCACACTTTGAAGAATTAAAAAATATAAGAGATTTAATTCAAATTCCTTTTGGTGTAAGTGGAAATATTTTTAGTGTAAATGATGCACTAAATGCACTAAAAATTACAAGAGCAGATGCAGTTTTAATTGCAAGAGGCGGAATCGGGAATCCAAATTTAATTAAAAATATTAATTTAGCTTTAGAGAACAAAGAATATGATGAAAATGTCACTTTTGAAGAACAAAAACAATATTTATATAGATTTATGGAATATTTAAAAGAAGAAAAAGGAGAATTTACAGCGGTTTCTTTATTAAAAGGGCTTGCTCCAAAATTCTTTAACTTTAACTTTCCGTTTATTAAAGAATTACGTTCTAACTTATCTCAAAAAATATCCTCATACAGTGATATATATAATAGGATAAGAGAATATGAAGAAAAATACTTACAAACTAATTAAAAAGTAAATGAAAAGTTGTATAATTAATTGATTTTAGTGAGGAATATTATGGAAACAAAATTAACTGATCAAGAACTAGCTAGAAGAGAAAAGTTAAATCGCCTTGTCGAATTAGGTGTAAACCCTTGGGGTGAAAGATTTGACAGAACTGACACAACAGCTACTTGTAGAGAAAAAGCAGGCGACAAATCAGCTGAAGAATTAGAAAGCAATGAAATTAGAGTAAAAATAGCTGGCAGATTTAAATTTATTAGAAAACAAGGAAAAGCATCTTTTGCTAATGTCCAAGATAAATTTGGATCAATTCAATTATATATTTCTATTGATACTGTCGGTCCTGAAAGCTATCAAATTTTTAAAACTTGTGATATTGGTGATATTGTTGGTCTTGAAGGTAAATTAATGCGTTCAAGAACAGGTGAACTTACATTAAAAGTTGATGGATTTACATTTTTAACTAAATCATTAAGACCATTACCAGAAAAATTCCATGGTTTAACTGACATTGAAGAAAGATGTAGACATAGATATGTTGATCTTATCATGAATGATGAAGCAAAAAGAGTTGCATTGTTAAGACCAAAAATTCTTAGAAGTATGCAACATTATTTTGATAATTTAGGCTTCGTCGAAGTTGAAACAAGTGTTCTTCAACCAATTTTAGGTGGTGCAAACGCTAGACCATTCATTACTCATCACAACACATTAGACAAAGATTTTTATTTAAGAATTGCAACTGAATTACAATTAAAA
Source organism: uncultured Mollicutes bacterium (assembly GCA_945935945.1). The sequence continues at coordinate 6,879 of CAMESA010000043.1, forward strand.
AGATTAATTGTTGGTGGTTTAGAAAAAGTTTATGAATTTGGAAGATTGTTCAGAAACGAAGGTATGGATACAAAACACAATCCTGAATTCACAACAGTTGAATTATATGAAGCATATGGTGATTTACAATCAATGAGAGAATTATGTGAAGGTGTCATCAGAAATGCTTGTAAAGAAGTTCTTGGAACAACAAAAATTAATTATCAAGGTATTGATATTGATTTCGGCCCTGAATTTAGATGGGTTTCTATGGCTGAACTTGTTAAAGAAAAAACTGGTTTAGATTTTGAAAGTGATATTTCATTTGAAGAAGCAGCTGAATTTGCAAAATCAAAAGGTATCAAAATTGAAAATCACTGGACAAGCAACGGATATATTTTAAATGCGTTATTCGAAGAATTCTGTGAAAGTGATTTAATTCAACCAACATTTGTTCATGGTCATCCAATCGAAATCTCACCTCTTACAAAAAAGAGCGCAGATCCT
>CAMESA010000044.1 GCA_945935945.1 uncultured Mollicutes bacterium
GACCTTCTAACTTTTCTCTAGTTTTACCATCATATATTTCGCCAATACCATGTCTTTTAAAAATAACAAAGTCTCTAGGTTCTGTGCCTTCGAGAGGTGCACGTTCTGTAACAAGATTACAAAGGATTTTAGAAGTCGCTTTACCAAATTTCTCGTTAGACAAATAAAAACCTTTTGATTTAATCTTACCGTTTGTAAATTCGCAATAGTAATTATTTACATTGTTTTGTTGTAAAATCTTAATGTCATCAAATTCAAGAACAAGTCTAGTATCCTTCATCCATTGTTCAGCAATAGGCATAAAATCAACATCGTCTTGTTTTTCTATCATAATACCATCCGTATTTGTCTGAACGATGTTAAATCCAGCATCAAACAATCTTTTGGCAAGGATGAAAATTAACAACTGTCCGTGTACACAAATTGTTGAATTAGACCATGTATCATACAACGGATTATAATCTGAAAGCATAGCACCAATAGCACTGTTCAAAATTAACTTCAAACCTTCATTGAGTAATTGATATTTTAACTCATGTGTTGTTTTTGACAATTTTTTGGCTTCAAGCCGTTTATGGTACACTTCCTCGTAAGATCCAGGGTTAGCTTTGGCTCCTCTAGACATCAAACCATATTGCACAAGTAAAGATGGATACAATGAAGCCACATCCATGTTTACCAAATTTGTACTACCAAAGTTGATTAAAGCTTGGTGTAAACCACCAAATCCAAATTGATATAAGTGACTATCATCATGTGGACCAAGATAACATTCAAATTTTTCTGTAATATAATTAGGGTTTTCTTGGTGTTTATGATAAAATTCCAAGAGTTCAGTACCTGCCAATTCTTTTTCAGCTAATTCTGGAATAGAGTAAAAGACCTTTCTACCATTAACTATCTTTGTCTTATTTTGTAGATCAGCTTTAGCATCTTCACCACAAAGAACTTTACCAGCAAACGAAGCTGATTTATTAGAAAGAGTTCTCGGAGTCATAAAATATTCTACAATCATGTTCCATCTAATATCGTATGATTCTCTAGCAAAAGTTCTCATCTCGTGTTTTGGATCCAATTCTTTTGCTTTTACATCTTCTGGATCAGGTAAAAAGAGTTCAAGAGTATTGTCCACATCCATTTCGCAGTACTTTTCAACTTCTTCTCTTTCGTATTTTGTTAATTTCCTATCAATATCAAAAGGAACAGACGAATCATAATTCTTTTTATTTAGCACAGACATTGTTAATTTTTTCAAAGAATTGCGTCTAACATCAAAAGGTAAATGGAAAGAAATATCCCAAGACAAAAAATTTGGAACACTAGCATTCAGACTAACATCTTTTCCGCTATCTTCATTGATTATTAAATCTGAGTATTGTTTAACGGTAAGTGGTTCCTTTGTGTTTTTATCTTTTGATGACATATAATTTTCAACAAGTTGAGGATACGCCATTGCATATTTAATCACATTGTTATCATATGCTGCATTGTTAAATCCAATTAAAATCTTATTGCTAATCCACAATTTCAAGTGCTCTGGGTCATTCCAACAAATTACCTTATTTTCGCCATCTATTGTTTTAGCAACAAATAACCAATCCTCTTTGAATACTTCGATATCATAAATCCATTCATATTTATGTTCATCTAAATACCCATCTTGCTTAATAGTGTTTCTTCTTCTAGCTTTATCTTTCTCTCTTAGTTCATTTTTCAATTTTGGTAAAAAAGCTTCTTTATACCACTTATCATACCAAGCAGAAGGTTCTCCATTAGCACTACCATAAACTCTAAAGTCTTTTTCTAAAACATCTTCACTTTTTATTTCTTCTTCTGTGGCAATTCTAATTTGATCTTTATATTTACCGAAAGCATCAATTACTTCTTTTATGTTTTCTCCATATACTGGAATTGTGGTAACAGCCTTTACCAAAGTTGTTTGAAACAATTTAATAACGTCTATCGAATCGTTTTTACAAATCTCATCTTTATTGTTATAAAATATTGCTTGATTACTTTGCTTATCATATAATTTACAATATTCAAACTTTCTTGTTTCTTTATTTATCTTACCTTCAATACAAAAGCTCTTTAACACACCTTTTTCATGCATATCCAAAATAAACTCTAACTTTTTTATAGCTACAGCTGTTGTGGAATAAGGGTTTTCAATAGATTTTTTATTTCTAGAAACTGTTTCTAAAAGATTTATTATATTATTTTTATTTTCATCTACATCTGGTAAAATTACATACGGAATATTAAAAGTATAGTATTTATTAACGTCATCCATACTAACTTTAAAGACTTTTGCTACACTATCCAATGTTATACGATTTTTTTGATCCAAAAAAACTGAATAGTAATCATTTTTGAAAGCATTAAACGCTTTATCCCCAACAAAAGCAAAAACCAAATTGTATAAATCTAGACAATTGTTTTCTTTATATTTAGTAAGGATGGAAAACAGTATATCTCTGACAAAATTTAATTCTTTAGTATCATTTACATACGTAACATGAGTGAGAACAGTCTTGAATTTGCTTCTAGAGCATAAATTCAAATAGTTTTGCCCTTCTTCAGAGTCAAACACAACATCCTTATCATTCTCTAAAGGTTTCTCTGCAATCAACAACAAATTTGGTTTAAGTTCTGCAAAAGAATCGAGTTTGTCTCTATCAAAACTTACTGTTTCACTCATGTATAGCCCTTTCAACTTTCAAACACCCATGAGTATAAGATGTTTGAATAAAAAAGTAAAGTCAATTTTTATTACAAGCCAACGGCATGTTCATAAGTTGTGAACAACTCTTCTTCTAATTCTCTTTCAGAAGCATTTTTCTTACGCAACTTAATGACATGGTTAATTGCTTTAGTATCAAAACCAGCAGATTTTGCTTCAAGCATAATGTCTTTACGATCTTCTGTTAAATCAGCAATTTCTTCATTAATATGCTCAATACGTTCAACTAAACTAATTAAACGATCTTTATCCACTTGTGAGCTTGCTGGATTAGATATAACTTTATTTTTTACCATTTTCAATTTCCTTTTCTATAATGTTTTCTTTACTAAAATTACAAACGTTTTTATCTTTAAATTTGGAGATGTTTAACATCTTTTTTACTGTACCAACATATATTCTCTTACCTTCTTTAACTTGGCTAACTTGAACAGATGTTGGTTTATTCTTTTTATCAAACACAACACTTAAAGAATAATCTTTTTCTTTACATGTGTTATAAAAAGAACTAGGAAGGATTATTTCATAGCCACGTCTAACAACTACAGAATATTCTTCTTTTGATACTTCTTTTTTGGAGAATATATTCTTTAATATTGAAAAGATATGCATACATTGTTCCTCTATTCGATTATTTCACCTGTTGCTGGATCATATTCAAGTTCCTCTTCAACAGAATCACTCGTTAAACCCATTTCATCTTGTTTAGTTGTGACATACTCTAAAACTGTCTCCTTGAAATGCTCCATTCTTTCTGGATCTTCTTTTAGCCAAATCATTGCTTTTTCTTTTCCTTGAGCAACATTTTGTCCTTTGTATTTAATCCAAGCACCAGCTTTTTCAAGAATACCAAATTTTATAGCCAAATCCAAGATTTCTTCTTCTTGAGAAACACCTTTGCCATATCTGATAATAAATTTTGCTGTACGGAATGGAGGTGCAACTTTATTTTTGACAACTTTTACAGTAGTTTCAACAGATGTAGCAACTTCTTCTCCATTGATTTTCTCTGTTGTTGGAGACTGTTTCTTCCAAATCTTCATTATAATAGTAGAGTAAAATTTCAATGCTTCCCCACCGCTCATAATGTCTGTGTCACCATACATTACACCAATATTTTTACGAGTTTGAGAAATAAAGAAACACATACAATTAGATTTAGCCATCAAAGGAGTAAGTCTCTTTAGGCCATCTGACATCATCTTTGCTTGTCTACCAATGTTATTTGAACCCATCTCTGAGTTTTCTTCTGCTTCTGAAATCATAGTAGTAACTGAATCAAAGACAATTAATTTAACATTTGTGTTTTTTAAAATTTCTTCAGCAATCTTAAAGCATTGAGTACCAGAATCAGGTTGAGAAAAAATCATACGTTTTAAATCAACACCCAAAGCTTTAGCATATCCTAAATCCATAGCATGTTCACTATCGAGATAAGCAACTATATATCCTTTTTTCTGAGCTTCTGCACACAATTGAAGAGCGATAGTTGTTTTTCCAGATGAAGATTCTCCATAAATAGTATTTACTCTACCTAAAGGAAGTCCTCCAACACCTAATTGAACATCAAGATTTAACGAACCAGTAGAAATAACATCAACGTTTTGAACATAGGTACTGTCAAACGTCAAAGCTGTTCCTTCCCCAAACGTTTTGTTGAGAATTGCTAAAGCAGCTTCAACATCCTTATCTATTTGGGTTTTTTCTTGTTTAGCTTTCGCCATATTAAATTCCTTTTCTAAAATTAATTTAAGGTGATTCTTTTATATTTCACTTTTAAAACAATGTAAAGTCAAAAAATTTCTTTTTCTAACAGTTTTTCTCTTGGAACTTTTGTTATAAACCTCGAATCTTTCCAAGTTCCATAATCTAACGCAACAAGTTTTATTTTATTGCTACATAAAAAACGACTTATACCTTCTTCGAAATTTATCACTGTATATATCCATTTCTTGGCTAATTCTTCACCAACTTCTTTTTCTCTTTGGCCATACCATCTCAAATACTTGTTTATTCGTTCGTTTGTTTGCTTATTCTTTTCCCACCAATTTAACACATGTGACGTTTCTGCAGGAATATAATTGTTAAAAAAAGTGTTAATAATTTTATATACATTGTTTTTACAAGTGATCCAATAGCTTTGTAATAAAAATCCAGATTTACACATACCATAGACCTTTTCATCAGAACAATCCATTTTTTCTAAAGAATCTAAAAAGATTTTCTTATCACAATTTGGAAATAATATCGAGCTATTTACAAAAGTTATGTTATCGTAACTATCTAATTGCTTACTGTCCCTTAAAAATTCAAAACCACATTTGTATGAATGGGCATCGTATAAATTATGTCTAGATATCTGTAAGTATTTAAGCTTAGGTAACTTTTCTATATTACTTACATATTCACAATCTGAAATAAACAAAACATCACCAATCGTATTTAAAAGATTGATTTCATCTATAATATATTGCTTTAGTTCATTATTTCTATCGTAATGAGCAAAAATAAAACATTTCTTCATAAATTTTTCTTATGCTTTTCAATTATTTTTTCAATCAACGCTAAACGTTCATCTCTTTTAACACTATGACAAATACTATTGCTATGTGCACGATAATGATATAATACTTCATGTAAACTACCTATTGGCATTCTGTACAATAACTGCAAATGAAAGTCAAAATCTTCACACATTTTCAAAGATTCGTCTATAGAACAATATTCAAGTAAATTTTTTCTAAACATCATTCCACCTCCATAACCAGTTCCACCAAATCTTCTCTTGGTTATGATTTCTTTATAATTCCAAACATAAGGTCTATGTATTTTATTATCGTATTCACCAAACCTTTGTAGTTCGCAACAAACCGCACCATATTCTGAATTATTCTCTAAAAACGTTACTTCTTTTTCAATTAAATCTTTTTCATACCAATCATCACTACCTAAACGAACAATATATTTACCATTTACAAGTGAAAAAGCCTTGTTAACAGTTTTGTTCATACCAAGATTAACTTCGTTCCTATAATATCTTATCTTTGGAGATTTATCTTTTAAATATTCATATGTAAAGTCTGGTGAACAATCATCCATACATAAAATTTCAATATTGCTATAAGTCTGATTAAGCAAACTATCTATACATTCTCCAAGGTATGTCTTATCTATTTTGTATAATGTTAATATAATAGACACAAGTGGAGTATTCATTTTATTTCTCCCTATAAATCAATAAGTATTTCTGTATTAACATCTATCAAATCTTCATAAGTATCAAAAGCCTTTACATTCTTTTGACTAGGATCTTCAAATTCATATACTGGAAAATCCGCATAATTCATCTGGGCATCCCATATTGCTCCAACTAGTGAATCAGGTCCGTCTTTTAACTCAGTTGTACGAGTAACTTTCCCTTTATCAATTATCAAAGCTTCTAATTCTTTTTTAAGCTTTGGAGCACTACCTATTTTAACTTGGCCTTTTTCCATAAGAGTTGCAGCATTTGTATATGGTTCTAATTTAATATCAACTGAAACTTTTTCAACATTAGCAAAACAACCAGATGCTTCTAACTGTTGCATAATCATTAGTGAATTATATTGGTCAAAAGAAACAGTATGCACAGGAATATTCTTTTCTATCACTAAATTCGTAAGAAAAGTTTGTATGGCGTGAATATCTACTTTATTTTTAGCGTTTATAAATAATTGTAAGTCAACAACGTATACAACTTCTTTTTCTTTTGTATTAGGATTCGTTCTCCACTCTTTATGCAAAACACATAATCCAGTATCACATTGGCCTTCTGATCCACCACCACTTAAATCACAATGAATATAACGATTCGCCATAGGTGCTCTTTTGAATTGCCAACGATCATTTATTGTCTTTTCAAACAAATTATACGGTTCAATTAAAGAAAGTATGTCAACATCTTCACGAATACTCACATCAAAATACATCTCTGGAGTAAGGAATGGCTCTTCAAGACGTGTTGTATCACGAAAAACAGATTTAACATCATTTGTGTCTATACCTAATATATCTTGTATTTGCTGATCCAATTGTGCTTCAAATTGATTCTTATAAATAGTTGGTACCTGAACTATTTCACACCCTGTTGGAATAATATAGTTGTTATTTTTTATGTCATCTAATTCTTTTTCGTTTGTTATTATTCTACTTGCTATACTTCCATTTCCTATTAAAATTGGAAACGTATCTGTACCCTTAAATTCTATGCCATCCTTTACTTCAAATCGCATTGGATGCAAATACAAAAAACCTGGATCATTTTTCCATTTTTTTGCATATTCTCTTGTAACAGATTCAGTAGAACGTGCTGAACTCATAATATTTTGCATAACGAAGGGACTCGACTTAAAGCGGCTATCTAGCCTCCCATCTACTGAGTTTAACAATTCCATTCCTTCTATGACACCTTTTTCATTAATTTCGTCCATTGCTGAAATAACAATGTCATAACCGACCGTATTCGCAATATTACTGGCTAATGTCACTATAAAATTATCCTTAAAAACGATAGTCAAATTAGCTTTATCGACAAAAAATGGAAATGGGATGTTTGGATCCTCTAAATTGAAATTA
>CAMESA010000045.1 GCA_945935945.1 uncultured Mollicutes bacterium
AAATTGGTTCAGTATGTAAAGTTTAGAGGATCTCCAAAAACAGGAGGATATTTTGTCATATGAGCACGGTTAAAAAGATAGTTGTCTTGTCATTAATTTCTTTTGTTCTAATGTCATCAGGCTGTTCTTCTAAAAATGTAAAAAGCAATTTAACACCAGACGATATTGTGGAATTATATTCAACTTCTCAATACAAAACACTTGTAGAAGATTATACAGATAGTGAATCAATCAAATACAATTATAGTGTTAAAGCATTCAATAAAGAAAATGAATCAAGGGATTATTTGTTCATCTATTTCTTTAGCGGCGATAAAACTGCAATTGATTTTTATAAAGAAAATAATTCGAAAACAGGGATCATTTGGATTTTTAGTTTAATCTTTGGAGAAAACTTAAACGTTAAATATGAAAAATATGATTATATGGTTTTAGAATATGATAGCAAAACATCCAAAGACTTGATTAGCATATATAAAGATTTCATATATGAATAGTTTTATCTTCTACCAGCGTATCAAACTTGTTGTTTACATACATTAGCAAAAAGTCGACATTTTGCAGAAATGCAGAATGTCTTTTTTATTATATAAAAAAGAAATGCCGGTTTGAACTTTAAACCTGCTGACAACGTATATAGTAGCGCGGTAAAATATAGGAGAAGTAGGTAAATAAGGAAAGGAATTGGTGAAAATATTTATGATTTACACAAAGGTTATTAGAGATTATTGTTCTCAAAATAAAGGGATAATATTTGATATTTCAAACGAATATAAGACTCATTTTAATATGATTCCTTATAAAACATTTTGTAAGATTTTAAATCGTTTAGTCGAAGAAGGAGTCCTTAAGAAAATATCTCATGGAAGTTATGAGATTGTTAAAGATAAGAAAGACACAACTGATAGTGTAGTTAGTTACTATACTCATTCTGAACACGGAGTAGTTGTTGGTTATAGCTTCTATAATGAAGTTGGAGTGTCCGATTTTAATGATGATAACATAGTTATCTATACTAATTTAATCACTTCTAAAACTAAAACGATTGGTAACCATAAATTAATCAAAGTAGATATTAATGGTTTTAATAAATCTATTAGATCAATAATCTATATGCTTGAGTTAATTGAGAACGCTGGAAATATTAAGAATTGTGAAGAGGTTCAAAGACTAGCTATGATAGCAGTTTATATACCAGATTACCTTGATGTTTTCTTTGAAGAAGTAATTGAAAGTAAGAAATATTCTTATTCAACAATATGCACTTTATCTAGATATTTGAATGATGCTCATAAATTTAATAATTGTCTAGAAATTTACAAAAGAGTCGACAAGGAATCGTTCAACTAGATAAAAACCAAATTTTTCCATTGCCTTTGTAAGACTCGAAAATCCAACAAAAGTCGGCTATTAGTTTCTAATGGTCGATTTTTTGTACTTACCATAGGTATTATATTGAAAAAAATGCGAAACGCAGGTATAATATTGGTAGTACGCAGGTATAAAAATATAAGAACGCAGGTGATAATATGAAATTAAAATTAGCTACAGCCTTTAGTGGTATTGGTGCAATTGAACAAGCACTAAAAAGAATGCATGTCGATTATGATGTTGTTTTTGCTTGTGATAATGGTGATATAGAAATTGATATCGATACCGATAAAGAATTAAGCAAGGTTAGAAAATTATCTAGTGCAAAAGAAAAGAAAGAATATGCTAATAATTTGTACAAAACCTTATCAAAGAAGAAAAATTTTGTTGAAGAGTCTTATTTGGCAAATTATAAAGTTCAAGATGATAACTTTTACTATGATGTTAAATTATTAGACGGAACTGATTATAAAAATAAAGTTGATATGTTTGTTGGCGGATCTCCATGTCAAAGTTTCTCAATAGCTGGTCAAAGAGGAGGCTTTGAAGATACTAGAGGTACATTATTTTACGAATATGTTAGATTAGTTAAAGAAATCCAACCAAAAGTTTTTATATATGAAAATGTTTATGGTGTACTTACTCATGACAAAGGAAAAACTTGGGCAACTATGCAAAATGTTTTTTCTGAATTAGGATATCATTTTAAATGGCAAATTCTTGATGCTAGAAATTATGGTATTCCTCAAGGAAGAAGAAGACTTTTTGTTGTTGGTTTCAAGGATGAAAAATACTTTAATAAATTTGACTTTCCAAAACCAACTAAATTGAAGTTTACAATGCAAGATTTCCTTTTGGATAATTGTGCAGATGGCAATTACAATTACAATAAATCTGGAAACATTGTATTAACTCCTGGTGGTGAAGTTGTCGAAAGATATCTTTCACAAAAGTTAGTCGATTATGTTTTATCTCCTGGAACAAAGAATTTTTATCACGAAGACGCTGAAATAGATTTGCCAATTGCTAGAGCCATTTTAAGTACACAAGGCAATACACATAGAGCAAGTGTTAATAATTATGTAACAACTAACGGACATATTAGAGCATTAGAACCTAGAGAATCTTTGAGATTGATGGGCTTCCCTGATGATTTTAAGATTGTTGTATCTAGAGCTCAATCATACAAGCAAAGCGGAAATTCAATTGTTGTTGATGTTTTGATGGCTATTTATAAAGAAATTGAAAAAGCTATGGAGTAGATAATATGGAAAGAATTGAACCGAAAAAAGTTAAGTATAAAACAGTAAGTTTATTTTCTGGTATTGGTGGTCTTGATTTGGGTTTCCAATATGCTGGTTTTAATATTATTTGGGCAAATGATTTTGATAAATATGCTTGTGAAACATATAAAGCAAATGTAAGCAAAAATATTGTTTGTGGTGATATTAGAATAGAAAAAGAAAATATACCAGAACACGATGTTTTAATTGGTGGCTTTCCTTGTCAGCCATTCAGTACTTTAGGAAAATTGCAAGGTTTTGAAGATGAGCAAGGAAGAGGTACTCTTTTCTTTGAAATCAAAGATATCATTACTAAACACAAAACCAAAGTTGTTGTTTTGGAAAATGTTAAAAATATAATGAACCATGATAATGGAAAAACATTTAAAAGAATTATTCATGAACTTGAATCATTAGGATATGTATGTTTTTATCATGTGTTTAATAGTGCAGATTATGGTGTTCCTCAAAGAAGAAATAGATGCTATATAGTTGCTGTTTTAGGTGAATATTTCAATACTCCAGATTTTGTATTCCCAGAAAAACAAAAGTTAACTCAAACCACACAAGACTTATTAGATGATGATGTTAGCGAAAAATATTTCCTAACAAAGAAAATTTTCCCAACAATTATGGGACACGGAACAAAAAATTATATTGTTAATCCAACATATGATTTACCTATATCTAAAACATTAACAGCAACAATGGCAAAAATGCATAGAGCAAGCCAAGATAACTATGTTACAGATCAAAAGAATTTTGAGAAATACTGTGGCGAAGATAGAACAAATGTAAGAAAATTAACGCCAAACGAATGTAGAAAACTACAAGGATTTCCTTCGGATTGGAAACAAGTAGTTTCAGACTGCCAAGCATACAAACAATTTGGGAATGCCGTTACCGTCAATGTTGCTTATAGTTTAGCCAATACTTTAATGAAATATATGGAAGAAAATAAAAAATAGGATTTGGGGGAATTATGTATTATGAAAGAATCTTATAAAAGACCAAGAGTTTTTGTTGATTATGATGCAATAAAAGAAGAATTGGAAATTAATAATTTAACAGAATTATCTAAAATAATGAATGCTAAATCTAGTTATCTTCTTCTTGAAAAAATGATTTCTTATGCTGATGTTCCTACTTCTAGGAAGATTAGATATCTTACAAAGGATAAGATTAAAGCAAATGCATTCACAAAAGAGAATATAGGAGCAAGAAATAAAGGCAACATAAATTTCTATGCTACATTTGATGAAATGAATAAATGGGAATTGGCAAACAAAGGCACTTTTTTCTGTCAAACAAAACAAGCAAGCATTTATATGCCTTCCATTTTTTATGAATTTATTGGAATAGCAAATCCAACAACAAGGCAAAAGAAAAATGACAATTGGACCGATTTTTATAATTCTTGTGGTCAAGATTTTAAACTAAATTCCTCATCAATAAATTGTTTTATTTGCAATTCTTCAGTTGAGAAGTATTTTGATAAAGATTTGACACAAAAAGCATATGATAAGTTAAATAGAGGGAAAGTTTCTGAAACTCTAAATCTTGTCAATGGTGATTTTACTAAAACTGATGTGCACATTACACCACATGGTCTTGGGAAAAGTAATGATGGCGTATTCAGCTCATTAAGGTTAAATGTTTTCGCTAAAGATAAACTTATAATTCTTGTAGAAAAGAAAACAAATGGAAAGATGAATGTTTATTTTGCATTTTATAGGAATCCAAAATTCTTTATTTTGAACGAAATTTATAACAAAGATTATATTTTGTCTAGATATTCAGAAGAACTATTGAATAAAGAAGAACAAGAAACAAGAAAAGGACAAGCAAAGTGGAGAGATGAATTAGCTGAATTTGCTTTAGGATTATCTACTGAAGACGAAGGCTTTGTTGAGTGCCCTTTTACAGGCGTTAAAGTTCAATATCCTGCTGAGTCAGCGTTTTTAAGAGCTTCTCACATTAAAGCTTATGCAAAATGTAAAGACGGTAAAGGCGACATAAAAATTGAAGAAGCATATGATCTAGACAATGGTTTTTTAGTAATTGCTGATGTAGACGCTTTATTTGATAAATACTTAATTTCAGTAGATCCAACAACACATAAAATTGTTAAATCAAGTGCGTTATCAAAAGATGTTATTAACCATTTAAATTTAAAACAAGAAGTTGCAGAAAAATTTATTGGCCCTAATAAGGACAAATATCTTCAATTACATTATCAAGAATTTCAAAAAAGGAATAGCTTATCAGCTTAATAGGAGGAATTAATTATGAAAGGTGAAGCAAAAACACTAGAATGGATAAAAGATAAAATGTTTGAAGTCCCTTTTTTCCAAAGACCATATGTATGGAACGAGGATAATTGGGACGAACTTTGGGAAAGCATTAAGAACTCAAAAAATGGTGAAATGCCTTTTATTGGTAGTTTTATATTGCAAGAAAAGCTAGGAGAACAACCTACCAAGTATCTAGTAATTGATGGCCAACAAAGACTTACTACTTTTTCAATTTTAATTAAAGCTTATTTAGAATTTGCTAAAGATATAATTTCTACTGATAATGCTTTTCAAGATTCATTTAATAGAATGGAAGCGTTCATTAAGCAAGATTTCAGCCATTCTATGAGAACCATTAAAATTTTCAAAAAATCATGGAAACTGAACCGGATATTAATTCAATTAATGATAAATCACATAATATGCTTAGAGCATATAAATTTTTTGGAGATAAAATTTCTCTATTATCTTTTGATGAGAAGGTTTCTTTGGGAGATAAAATTTTAACAAATGCAAAGTTTTTTATTGCTATTGAGTTAGACCCTACTGATGATGAACAAAAAATCTTTGATTCTGTTAATAGACTTGGAATGGAACTTCGAAATTCAGATATTATTAAAAATAATTTATTTCAAAGAGTAAAAGAAATAGCTCCTTCTGATGTAAATGTATTAGATATTTATAATGAGAATTGGCACAATGTTTTTTATCAAAATGATGAAACTAGAGCCTATTGGGAATCTGAAGTAACATTAGGAAGAATTAAGGTTAATGTTCTTGATTGTCTTTTAAAAGACTTTGCTACCATTAAGCAAATTTATATTCCTTCAGAGACTGGTGGTATCGAAGATTTATCTAAAAAATACAAAGAATATGCTTCTAATTTAAATTGTGTTCAACTGATAGCATTTGTAAAAGAAATAGCTAGTTATGCAAAAGATTATGCTTCATTATTTAAGGCTAATCCTCTTGACATGAATGTTGAATTTAATGAAATTGAAAAGACAACTTTAATGATTTTAAAGGCTTGCGATACAACTACATTTAATCCATATTTACTAAAAATTAAACATGAAAATCCAAATAATTTAAATGAGTTATATTTTAATTTGCAGAAGTTTTTTATAAAAAGACTAATTTATTCTCAATCAACAAAAAACTACAACAAAATTGCTTTGCAATTGCTTAAAGATACAACTGATCCATTTGACTATCTTGAGAATTATAGTACAAGTGATGAAATACCAACTATTTTATATTCGACATATCCTTTAGGATTGCTTTCAGCATCAAATAGTTTAGGAAGGTTAATTATTTTTATTGTTGAGTTAATAAAGAGAAAAGAAATTGGAACTGATAATTTTTCTACTTTATTACAATATAATAAATTTTCATTGGAACATATCATGCCACAAACTTGGAAGACAAATTGGACAAACGTTCCATGTTATTTGAGCGATTTATCTTTAGTAGAAAATATTATTCAAAGGGATTTTGTCCGTTCAAATAAAATTTATTCAATTGGCAATATGATGCTTTTAACTAAAAAATTGAACTCTAAAATTAAGAATGCTGAATTTGCTATTAAAATTAAAGGAAATGGAACTCCAAAAGGCAAAGGAATTGAAAGTTTTGTTGGTGGCTGCATAACAGGTAAGGAAATCATCGATATATTCAATTTAAATGGTGAGTGGGATGAACGAAATATATACGCAAGAGAACTATCAATTATTAAAGCATTAAATAGTGAATACCATATATGGGATGATGTTGATACTCTTTCTATGCCAAATATTGATATGCCTAAAAATCAAACTGATAATGATTTTGATATAAATAATCAAGATAGTTTCAATAGTTTAACTTGTGGTAAATTAGCTTACGAATTATTTGGTTATTTGCTAATCAACCATAAATTAAATGATGAGGAAATCGAAAATTTGTATGATGCTACTTTTACACGCTCTAATTTTAAGAGAGTAACTTATCCAGTTTTTGCTCATTCCAAAGAAGATAATATGGGAAATAGTAATCATGTTAGATACTATTCAAATCCTATTATTTGTGATGATAAAACTATTTATATATCTAGTCAGTGGTTTGACGAGAGCAGAGAAGATTTAATTAATTATTTCAATAGTAAAAAATAAATTTTTCGAGTCTCTAATTCGCTGTGAGGGTTTGAATAAAATGAGGGTAAAATAGGATAATTTGTATCCAAATGGTTATCTGCTATGCCGTTTTTGGTCAAAATTTATCCTTTGACCGCTCTGCATACATATTGAAAGCATAGGTTTGATACTCGTTATCAAGCCTTTTTTCA
>CAMESA010000046.1 GCA_945935945.1 uncultured Mollicutes bacterium
AAGCTATGTCTTAAGTGGTAAAATTATTAAAGAAATTGATGAAATTGAGAAAGCAATGGAGTCAATCTAATGATAAAAAACGTATTTTTTGATTTTAATGGAACTTTGATTGATGATATTGATTTAACACTAGATATAGAAAACAAATTATTAGTCCAAAGAGGCTTAAATGCTGTCACAAAAGAGTTTTATTTAGATAATTTTTGTTTTCCAGTCATTAATTATTACAAAAAATCAGGATTTGACTTAACTAAAATAAATTTTAGTGAATTAAATGCCGAATTCATGAATGAATATACTGAAAGGTTTTTAAAAGATTCAAAATTATTTGATGATGTTGAAATTACTTTAAAAAAATTAAAAGAAAATGGATATAAAGTTTACATTTATAGTGCAAGCGAAATCAATCTTTTAATTAGTCAACTTAAATATTTCGGGATTTACAATTATTTTGATGGCATAATTGCGAGCACAAACATTGAGGCTCATACTAAATTAGATTACGGAAGAGACTATATTAAAGATCACAATATTAATGTTAGTGAATCCATTATGATTGGCGATACAGAACATGATTTTGAGGTTGCAAGTGCAATTGGATTAAAACCTGTTTTATATTCTAAAGGACATAATTCAAGAAAAATACTTGAAAAAATAGGGGTTCCAGTTATTGATAATTTAATGGATGTTTTTAACATTCTCTAATATGTAGACGATTTTATTTTTTAAAAATAGTGGGGTTTTGCAGGGTTTTTCAAAAAAATTACCATTTGCAAGACCTTTTTTTCTTTTTTGATTTATTTATATTAGTAAAAAATTATATAATTTTTTACATATGAAAAAGAGGCTTAATTTAAAAGAATCTATCTACAAAAAGTTGCACATTAGATTTGCAATTGCTGCACTTGCCTTTTTACTATGGACGATATTTTTTGTTGGTGGAATTGTCTTTTTGATTATTTATGTTACCGATCCTGAATGGTATTTCATCCCATTAATACTTCTTTTTGCAATTGATTTCTTCACAGGGCTTTTTATATGCAACTCAAGTTCGCAAATTGATTTTAAAGTATCATGGTTGACTGTTTTACTTGTTTTGCCATTTGCAGGTGCACTTTTATATCTTCTTTTTGCGCAAAAAATTACAACTAAAGGCAAGAAGAAGAAAAGAAACAACGCTATTAACAGATTTTTATGGTCAAATCGTGACGATGCAAAAGAAACATTGAAAATATTAAAAGAAGAAAATCCAGATGCATATTTAATTGCTAATCCGATTTATAAAAACTCTTTTTATGGAATCTACAACGATTCTGAAATGACATACTTTCCACTGGGTGAACTAGGATACCCAGAGTTAATTGAAGAACTTAAAAAAGCTAAAAAATATATCTTTTTTGAGTATTTTATCATCGAGAGAGGGGAATTTTTCGATAATATTTACAATATCTTGAAACAAAAGGCTGCTGAAGGACTTGAGGTTCGAATGATTTATGATGATTTTGGAAGTAATTCAAAAGTAAATTCATTATTTTTTGTCGAAGCTAGAAAATACGGAATTAAATGTTTCCCTTTTAATAGAATGAGACCAGCTTTAGATATTAGACAAAATTCAAGAAATCATAGAAAAATATGCATCATTGATGGTGTCGTTGGCTTTACTGGTGGTTGTAACATCGCCGATGAGTATATCAACTTAGTTGATCGTTTTGGTAAACGGAAAGATAATATTTTAAAAATTAAAGGCAGAGCGGTTAATGGTTTTGTAAATACTTTTATCAGTGATTGGAATGTATTTTTTAGAGAAACTGAAAAAATCGAGAATAGAGAAAATTATTTATTTGAATCTAATATTTTATTAAGAAATGATGTGAATATTAAACCTGATGGATATATCCAACCTTTTGGCGAATTGCCATTTGATAGTGAAACGCCTTGCAGAGACACATATTTGAACATAATTTTAAAAGCTAAAAAATATGTATATATTTCAACACCATATTTAATACCAGATAATGAAATACTTACTGCACTTGAATGTGCTGCAAAATCTGGTGTTGATGTTAGAATTATTACACCAGGAACGCCAGATAAAAAGATTGTTTATAGCGCAACAAGAAGTTATTATGCAAGGCTAATAGTTTCTGGAGTAAAAATTTATGAATACGTACCAGGCTTCAATCACGAGAAAGTTATAGTTGCTGATGATAATTTAGCAATGACTGGAACATGTAATTTAGATTTTAGAAGTATGTATTTGCATTTAGAAAATTCTGTTTTTATTGCAAACGCGAATTCAATTGTTTCGATTAAAGATGATTTAGAGGATATGATCAAAGATAGTAAAAAAGTCGATGAATCAAAATATCTAAATGTTAAATTTTTTAAAAAGTTATGGCGGTCAATCTTAAGAATTATCGCTCCTTTATTGTGAGGTGACTTTATGGAAAACAAAATTGAGATAAAGTGTGAAAATATTTCAAAAGTTTATGGAAATGACAAAGATGGAAATAGCAAAGTCATAGCTCTTCAAAATGTCAATTTTTCAATCAAAAAAGGTGAATTTGTCTTTATTTTAGGTCCAAGTGGTGCAGGAAAATCTACACTACTTAATATTTTAGGCGGAATGGATTCAGCTACAGATGGGAAATATTATTTAAATGATAAAGATGTAACTGCAATGAAATATAAAGAATTATCTAATTTTAGAAGAACAGATATTGGTTTTGTTTTCCAATTTTACAACTTAGTTCCAACATTAACTGCATATGAAAATGTATATCTTGCTAGTTCATTAGTTGATAAACATTTTGATTCTATGAAAATGCTTGAACTTGTTGGTTTAAAAAATAGAGGTAAAAATTTCCCTTCTCAACTTAGTGGCGGCGAACAGCAAAGAGTCGCGATTGCTAGGGCTCTTGTAAAAAATCCAACAATATTACTTTGCGACGAACCAACTGGTGCACTTGATTCCAAAACTGGTGCACAAATTATGAAATTATTGTACACAGTGAATAGAGAACAAGAAAAAACAGTCATTGTTGTTACTCATAATCGTGCTTTAACAGTAATTGGAGATAGAATTATTGAAGTTCAGGACGGTCAAGTTGTTAAAAATACCGAGATTAAAAATCCAAAATCTGTAGAGGAAATTGTCTGGTAATGAGATTATTCAAACTTTTATTAAGGAAATGCTTTCGTGAAATATTGAGAAATATAAAACAATATATCTCAATTATTTTTATTATTGCAATTTCTGTTACACTTTACACTGGATTAGACGCCAATGCTTTAGGATTAAAAAATCGTGTAGAAGATGTGTATGTAAAAGGAAACATAGCAGATGAATGGGTTACTCTTAATCCTCAGTTCGGTGAATACGAAAAGATGGATGAAGATTATGAGCAGATTAAAAAGGCCAGCGGTGATAATTCGATAATTGAAAAAAGATTTTACATGCAATCAACAATTAACTCAACCACATTGAATGGATTAATATCAGATTCAATTCCAAAAGTTAATGCACCATACAATACTAAAAGAGGTGAATACTCAAACAATGATTTCTTTTTTGTTGACTATGCTTTTAAGGCAAAATATGAAGAGTATACAGGAACAACACTTTCTCTTAATACTTCTTTGCCTGTTTCTTTTGATACAACACTTATCTGTGTTGCTTTAAAAAAGGCAGCTTCAAATGAAGAGTTGATCAAAACTAAATTGAAAAAAGCTGTAGATAAAAATGTAACAAATGATTATTTAAAAGAATCTTTATATACATATATTGATGAAAATATCGCAGATTTGCAGGGTTTTTTAATTGAAAGAATTGATAATTTTAATACAAATGTTCCATCCATAATTTTAGATTTTACAATTAATGGCTTCATGTCTCATCCTGAAAATGTTGAAAATGGAGAGTTTTCAACAGGTAATTATTTATTGTCTTCTCGTCTATTATTAAATTCAATTATTAATAAAGTTGGTTCTTATATCAATAGCGATAGCATAATTGAAGCCCTAAATTCACTTAAAGAAAATGCGAATGCTGTTACTTCAAGAATAATTGACTACTTACTTTCATATTTTGATGATCCATCCACAAAAGTAGCATTTGATGCATATGTACAATTTGAGATTGGAGAAATGGAAGATACAATTAATGGACGTCAAGAGCCATCAATTGAAGATTTTGTTTCGCATTTGTACAATCAATTTATTGTTAAACTCGATGATAATGTAACAGAAAATGAATTCGAAGCTAAACTTCAAACATATTTTGAAGCAAAAGGTGCTGATAATAATTTGATTGCAGTTTTATCAAAACAATCATATCCATCAATTGCAACAATCGAAAACGAGAAAAATCAAGCTACTGCTTTAACCTATTGTTTTCCAATAATTTTCTTTGTTGTTGCAATATTGATTGTTTTAACAACAATTTCTCAGCTTGTTTTAAGAGAAAGAACACAAATCGGCACCTTAAAGGCTTTGGGTGTAAAAAAAGGAATTATTCTTTTTTATTACATTGCTGAAATGTGTCTTGTTGGCTTAATTGGAACAATTTTAGGTTTTATTATTGGACCTTTATTAATCCCTAATATTTTGAACATAAAATATAATATTTTATATAGTATCCCTTCGCTAAGTTATACTTTCCCATGGATAAGTTCCTTAGTTTTGTTAGTTTCAGTTGTAGGTTTAATTGCATTATTATCCTATTTATTATTAAGAAAGGAAATTTGTAATTCTGCAAGCGAGTCCATGAGATCTCAAACTCCTCAATTAAAGTTGAAAACTTTCTCTAAACTTAAGCTTTCAACATCAATGATGATTGCTTTAAGAAACATTCGTGTTCATCTTTTAAAATCAATAATGGTTTTGATTGGTGTTATGGGTTGCACTGGGTTATTAATATGCGGATTTGGAATAGATGATGTTATAGTTGTTGGTAGAGATAACGATTTATATAATTTTTATGTTTCTGATCTTTCAGCTAGTGTTAATTTAGGAACGCCATATGGTAAAGTTCATGAAGAATATGATACATATGAGTTTGTAAATAATGTAGAAGAATATGCAATTAGCACAATTAATGTTACCTATTCAAATAATTCAATTAATTGCCCTCTTTACTATTTTTCAATGCAAAGTGATTTTTTTGGCTATGATGACGAGTTAAAAGATGGCCATTGGAACAAAGAAGGAATAGGTTTAAGTCAAGCAAGAGCTGAAGATTTAGGTGTAAAAGAAGGAGATGAGGTAATATTAACCATCAATGGTGAAAACAAATCATATAAAGTTGAGTCAATATTTTATGTTTTTGCAACTGCTGGTATTTATATTTATAGAGAAACTATACCTGATTTAATAGCTTCTCCTACGCATATCTGGGTAGATGTCAAAGATGGCTATGATTTAAATGAATGTAAGGAATTTATTAATAATAATTCAAAATATACCCATAGTTGCAGAACAATTGAAGATAATATGAAAAAAATCGAAGGCTATATGTCTAGTATTAAAACTATGACAAATACTGTAAAGGTTTTTGCTATTTTACTTGCAATTGTTGTTTTATTGAATCTAGGAATTTTGAATTTTAATGAAAGAATTAGAGAAATCGCAACGTTAAAAGTTATTGGATTTAATAGAATAAGTATCGCTAAATCACTTATTTATGAAATGATGATACTAGTTTTAATTGGTTCATTATTGGGTTTAACTATTGGTTTACCGTTTGAAATAATGGTATTAAGTACGAACGAAACCGCAATTGCTAGTTGGAATTATTATGTAAGTGGTTTGACCTATTTTATATCTATCATAATTTCGTTAGTTACTGCTTTATTTGTTACAACAGGATTATCTTTAAAAATTAAGCACGTTTCAATGACTGAATCATTGAAGAGTGTAGAATAAAAAAACGCACTTCATAAGGGGGAAAATAAGTGCGTTTTGTGTGTAGATATACTACATATATTAAACGTAATTGACACGTTTAATCCTATTTTATGTCTTGAGACTTAGATAATTAAATCATGTAAGTCCATTAAATACAAGACAAATATCAGAAATTGATAAGGTGTTATGAGGGGGAACAAAAAATGTGAACTTATCAATCCTGATATATAATAAATACGAAGTAATTATTTAAATTATTGGAAAAATTTATAATTATTGAATTTTATTTTTTGCTTCCCATTTCTTTCTTTCAGCGTTGTTTAGAATTTTCTTTCTCATTCTAAATGCGTTAGGTGTAATTTCAACTAGTTCATCACTATTAATGTAGTCCAAACATGATTCAAGAGTAAGTTTTCTTGGTGATTTCAAAACAACAGTTTGATCTTTGTTTGCACTTCTTTGGTTAGTTAAATTTTTAGTTTGGCAAACATTGACACTAAGATCGATATCGTATTTATTTTCACCAACAATCATACCTTCATAAATTGCAGTACCTGGTTCAATAAACATAACACCTCTATCTTCAACGTGTTGAAGTGCATAAGGTGTTGCTTGTCCAGTTTCAGTTGCAACGAGGACACCAATTGATCTTTCACCAATTTTTCCAGTTGCAAGTGGTCTATATTCTCTAAAAGTATGAGCAATAATTCCATAACCTTTTGTTAGAGTAAGGAAATTTGTAACAAATCCAATTAATCCTCTTGATGGAATAATGTAATTGATTTTTGTATTTGTATCGCCAGCATCCATATCAAGTAATTCAGCATCTCTATTACCAAGTGATGTCATGATATCTCCGACAAAATCATTTGGTACTTCGACACTTAAATCTTCGTATGGTTCGCATTTTTCTCCATTGATTTCTTTAATAATGACTTGAGGACGAGAGACTTCTAATTCGTAACCTTCTCTCCTCATATTTTCGATTAAAATTCCTAAATGAAGTTCGCCTCTTCCAGAAACTACCCAAGATTCACTATTTTGGACTCTTGTTACTTTTAAGGCAACATCTCTTTGAGCTTCTTTGTATAAACGTTCTTCAATTTGTCTTCCTGTTAATAATTTTCCATCTTTTCCAGAAAATGGAGAAGAATTTGTGCCAAAAGTCATTTGTAATGTTGGCTCATCGATGTGTAATGAAGGAAGAGGTTCAACTAATGAAGTATCACAAATTGTTTCTGAAACATTGATATCAGGTAAACCAGCAACAGCGCAAATTTCACCAGCGTGAGCTTCTTCTATTTCAACTTTTTTAAGCCCAAAATAGCCAATAAGTTTTAAAATTTTAAAGTTTTT
>CAMESA010000047.1 GCA_945935945.1 uncultured Mollicutes bacterium
TTTGAAAATATTCTTCTTTGATACAGGGAAAGAAAACCTTGATAATTTTGAATGTTCATCAATGCGTAGAAACCTCAAAGCATCGATTGAATTAAATGGTGCATCTTACATCACGAATCCGATTGATGAAAGAATAAAATCTGTTCTTTTTATTAATTATAAAGATATAAACAAGTTCACATATTTTAAGGATAAAGAATATAAAAAAATCACTTTAGCTTTTTTTGCAGAAAATGATACAAACGCAAAAATTCTTTCAAAATTCAAAATTATCGGAAATTCAAACGACACAGTTTTTACCATTGGTGAAAGCGACAAAAAAATATTGAATCAATATGATGAAATTATTGTTCCAACTGAGGAAGCAAAAAATTATCTTTTGAATCACGATATCACTGCATCAATTGATGTTCTTTATCCAGTCATCAAAAGAACAAAATATGAACTTGAGGACAAAGAAAGCAAAAAATTAGTTTATGTTTATTTTAGAATGAACAGTTCAACTAAATATTTTTACACAATTTTAGATTATACTGATGAAGATGCAGCTGACAAAATTTTAGAGCTAGCAAAAATCTATCCTCAATATAAATTTATAGTAATTGTTCATAACTTAACTAAAAAATCATCGAAAAGAGTTTATAAAAAATTCAAAAAACACCCAGGAAATATTATTGTCACAAATATTGTCCCAGAAGATATTTATTCATCTATTGTTTATAATTCACTTGGCTATTTATTGTTTAACTCATCTTATGGATCAACTATTGAACTTATGGAAGCATATTCAGCTGGAAAACCTGTTCTTGCTTTAAAATCTAGTTCATTTAAAGATATATTAATTGATAATGAAACAGCCTATGTCTATAATAATTTTGTTTCTTTTGTAAATGGATTTAATGAATTTATTTCAGGAAATCTTCCATCTATAAAAGAGAAACAAATTGAATTTTCTTTAAAACACTCAATTATGAATTTAGGACAAGAATTCATTAAAATATATAAAAAAGTCGTAGAAAACGAGGTAGAAAAATGATTGATATTAATTACATTATTGAAAACAAAGAACACGTTAAAGAACTTCTCAAAAGAAAACTTTACGATGCTGACATCGATTCGCTAGTTGAAGATGTCGAAACAAAAAGAAAATTATTAAAAGCAGTTGAAGACAACAAAGCAAAACAAAATAAATTGTCAAAATCCGTCCCACAAGTCAAAAAAGAGGGTGGAGATGTCACAAAAATCTTTGCAGAGGTTAAAGCTTTAGCTGCTGAAAATAAAATCGATGAAGAAAAACTTAAAGTTTTAGATGAAAAAATCAACTCTGTGCTTGTTGCTCTTCCAAATTTACCTGATGAAGATTTATTAGGTGGTGGAAAAGAAAACAACAAAGAAATTTATATCTACAAAACAAAACCAAATTTTGGTTTTAAGATCAAAAATCACGTTGAACTTGCTGAATCACTTGGATTAATTGATTATGATAGAGCAGCAAAAGTCAGTGGACATGGAACATGGTTCTATACAGGTTTAGGTGCTAGACTTGAATGGGCATTATTAAATTATTTTATTAATACTCATATCAATGACGGTTTCCAAATGATGATTCCACCACACATTTTAAATTATGAAAGTGGATTCACTGCTGGACAATTCCCAAAATTTGAAGAAGATGTTTTTGAATTAAAAGGAATAGAACCAACAAAATTCCTTCTTCCAACTGCAGAAACAGCACTTGTTAACTATTATAGAAATGAAATTTTAGACGGATCTGAACTTCCAAAAAAATTCTTTGCTTACACACCATGTTATAGAAAAGAAGCAGGATCATACAGAACTGAAGAAAGAGGTATGATTAGAGGTTATCAATTTAATAAAGTTGAGATGGTTGAATATACAAAAGAAGACGATTCTGATCGTGCTTTTGAAGAATTAGTTAACAAAGCAAAAGCTTTAATTGAAGGACTTGGATTACATTATAGAGTTTCAAAATTAGCTGCTGGCGATTGCTCACATTCTATGGCAAGAACTTATGATATTGAAGTTTATTTACCTTCAATTGATATTTATAAGGAAGTTAGTAGTGTTTCAAACGCAAGAAGTTACCAAGCAAGACGTGGTATGATGCGTTATAGAGATGAAAATGGAAAACTTCATTATATGCACACTTTAAATGGTAGTGGACTTGCAACATCACGTGTCTTCCCAGCTATTCTTGAACAATATCAACAAGAAGATGGAAGTGTTGTTATCCCAGAAGTTTTAAGACCATACATGGGTGGAATCGAAGTCATTAAACCTATTAAAAAATAGTGTAAAAAGAACAAAATTTAGTTATAATAATTAAGCCGTTGCGAGCAACCGCTTCGAACCTGGTCAGGATGGAAACATAGCAGCCATAAGATCTGAGTTGTCTGTGCGACGGTTTTTATTTTGAAATTTTCTAATATTTTATATAATTTTTTTATGCATGAACTTGATGAAAAATTTATGATTGAAGCCTACAAAGAGGCTTTACTTGCTTTTGATGAAAATGAAGTTCCAATTGGAGCAGTTTTAGTCAACAACATAACCCACAAGATCGTAGCGCGTGCTCATAATAAGAAAGAAAAAGATAAAAAAATAACTTCTCATGCTGAAATTTTGTGCATTGAAGAAGCTGAAAAAATTGAAAACAATTGGAGACTTGATAACCACACACTTTATGTAACTCTTGAGCCATGCACCATGTGTGCAAGCGCAATTATTCAATCTAGAATTTCAAGAGTTGTTTTTGGTTTGCAAGAATATGAAACTGGCGGTTTTGGTGGAAAAATAGATTTAACAAAATCATTCAATACTCTACTAGTTGTAGAACAATTTTCACCTAATGATGACATTAAAAATTTAATGCAGAAATTCTTTAAAAATCGTAGAAATATTTAAAAAACCCTGCAGAACCCCAATATTTTCTTCAAAATCTGAAATTTAAAGACATGCATTTTCGTTAATGAATATATAATTTTATTCTATGAATAAAATTTATAAAGTATATAATTCACATATGGAGAATTTTGTTAAATGCTTGAATTAGTTAACATCACAAAAGATTATTATGTAGATAAACAAGCTTACCCAGCTTTAAAAGGGATAAACTTATATTTTCCTAAGCAACAATTTTGCTCTATTTTAGGTCCTTCTGGTTGTGGTAAAACTACAACTTTAAACATCATTGGTGGCCTTGATAAATACACAACTGGCGATTTGATTATTGAAGGACAATCAACAAAAAATTATCACGACTATGAATGGGATAATTATAGAAACAAAAAGATAGGATTTGTTTTCCAATCATATAATTTAATTTCACATTTAACAATTCTAGAAAATGTTGCAATGTCTTTGACGCTTCAAGGAACAAAGAGAAAAGAAAAAATCCAAAGAGCAAAAGCTGCACTTGATGCGGTTGGATTAAAAGATTTATATAACAAAAAACCTAATCAACTCAGCGGTGGTCAACAACAAAGAGTTGCGATTGCTCGTGCAATTATTAACGATCCTGAAATTATTTTAGCTGATGAGCCTACAGGCGCGCTTGATTCAACAACAAGCGTTCAAATCATGGAAATTTTAAAAGAAATTAGCAAAAACAAGCTTATTATTATGGTTACACATAATAGAGAGTTGGCTTTGAAATACAGTGATAGAATAATTGAATTCAAAGATGGAGAAGTAGAAAGTGACAGTTTTAGTAATAAAATAGATAAAATTAAAGCCGAAGAAGATGTTCAATACGATATTATCAACAAAAATAATCTAAAAGATTTCGAAATTATCGATGAAAAAGATAGAGCACAAAAGAAGAAACTAAAGAAAAAAGAAAAAATGTCACATATGTCATTTTTTAGTGCTTTGAAAAACTCTTTTAAAAACCTATTAACAAAAAAAGGAAGAACTATCATGACCTCAATTGCTAGTTCTTTTGGAATTATTGGTGTTGCACTTGTTTTGTCGGTAAATAATGGTTTTGGACTTTATATGGATCGCATTGAGACTGAAACCGCTTCACAAATGCCTTTAACTATTTCCTCTTATAGTGTTACCTTCGAAATTGACGATTCTTTTGTTCCAAATCCTGAATACAGCGAATCAACTGACATACTTCCTTATAAATCAAATACCGGAGTTCAAAAAGTTACTTATAATAATATAAATGAAAAATACATCAATTTTTTAAATAAAATCAAAACTGACACTGACTTGATGAATGACTATCTTATTTCATATGGCGATACATATGATATGAATTTTGCAACCACCGATCCAGTTACAAACGAGCCATATATAATGAAAAATGGAACTGTAAATACAGTAATGAATATGGTTGGGTCTTTGACAGGTTTACCAACTACATATTTTCATTCTTTATATGGTGAAAAAGAGTTTATTCTTAATGCTTATGACGTTATTGCTGGCGAATATCCAAATACAGATGATATGACAGAAATGGTTCTCGTTGTTGATTCACGAAATCAAATCAATTTAACTTGTCTGAAACAACTTGGTTTTTATCAAAGATCTAGCGAAGTCACTGTTGATTACGCAACAGAACATCCAATAAAATTCGAAACAGTAATTGGTAAGAAATATAAAGTTTTCACAAACCAAGAGCTTTATTCTGAACACGTCGATAACACTGTTGAAAACCAACCAAACGGAATTTATCATTATACAACTGAAAATTTAGAAGAATATTATAATGATGATTCTAAAGGAATAAATCTAAAAATTGTTGGTGTTTTAAGACCTAAACAAAATTCTTCAGTTGCAACAATGACAACTGGTTTGTGCTTTCAAAATTCTCTACAAAATTATCTTTTGGGTGAAAATAGAAAAGCTGACATCTATACTAAGATTTTAAATAACATATCTTTTGATGAAACTAAGAATCCAACTGATTTAATTAATGATTTAACAGGGCTCATTTCTGTTGAAACAGATGAAAACGGAAACAGTTCAACAACTATAAATGTTAATAATATTAATTCAATTTTTGATAATTATTATCATTTTTATGATTTATTTACCGGATTAAATACAACAACCAGTGGTTCTGAATTTACTATTAAAAATTATTTAAAACAAGCTAATATTATTGGTGCTGATGTAATAAATAAAGAACTAAAAGAAGGCGGAGCAGCAACTTTGGTTAAATATATTGAAAAAATTTGCGGATATATGGTTAAAGGCACAGTTGATAAGCAAGAATTAGCAAAATCTTATCCATATGTTTTAAGTTTTCTTGGATATATCAATAGTTATTCAAATATTCAAAATATTGTTATTTTTCCATCGAGTTTAAACGCAAAAAACGAATTAATTGCTAAACTTGATGAATATAACGAAATTGATGAAACAGAAACAAGTCCAGATCATGCTTGGAATAAAAAAGAACAAATATTTTATACAGATTTAGTTGGCGAATTAACCTCATCGTTATCACAAATGATTGATATTATTTCGGTTGTTTTGATTGTGTTTGCAGGAATTTCACTTGTTGTTAGTTGTGTTATGACTGGCGTAATCACCTTTGCAAGTGTTGTTGAAAGAACAAAAGAAATTGGTGTCCTTCGCGCTCTTGGAGCAAGAAAAAAAGATGTTGGGCTTTTATTTCAGGCTGAATGCGTAATTACTGGGTTCGTGAGTGGATTAATAGGGTGTTTGGTAGCGTATTTAATAACTTTCCCTATAAATTTCATAATAAATTCACTATATGCTGAGTATAATATTGGAAATATTGCCTCTTTAGCATGGCATAGTGTTATAATTCTTATAGTAATATCTATTCTTTTAACATTTATTAGTTCGCTTTTCCCATCAAGAGCTGCAGCTAGAAAAGATCCAGTTATTGCTTTAAGGACTGAATAATGGAACAAGGAAAATTAGTTGAAAGATTTAACCCAAGTATTGAAAGCGGACTCAGTAACGAGCAAGTCGCTTTAAGAACTGCTTCTAATTTAATTAATAAAACAAAAAGAAAAACAAATCAAACCACACTTTCTTTAATTTTGAGAAATGTTTTCTCTCTTTTAAATATAGTTTTATTCATAATTGCAATCTTTTTAATAATCTTTAATAGATTATCTGACTGCGTATTTTTAGTTATTTTGTGTTTGAACACAACAATGGGCTTATACCAAGACTTGAGTGCAAAAAGAGCTGTCGATAAATTATCTTTAATTACAAAAACCAAAGTTAAAGTAGTTAGAAATGGAATTGAACAAGACATTGATAGCGAAGAATTAGTTTTAGATGACATAGTAAAACTCAAAATTAATGACTTAGTTCCTTGCGATCTTGTTGTAATAAGTGGAAAAGCAAATGTAAATGAGTCTTTTTTAACTGGAGAAAGTGATGCAGTCAAAAAAACTAATAACGACATCTTACTTAGCGGCAGTTATTTAACTAGCGGTGAAGTGATTTGTAGAGTTGAACGAGTTGGAAACGATTGCTATATTGCAAATATTGAAAATAAAACTAAAGAATTTAAACATCCAAAAACAAAATTAAAAACCGAAATGAATTTAATTTTAGAAGTTCTTTGTATTGTTGCTGGAATCACTGGTGGATTACAGACAATAATTTTGCTTGTAAAAAACGCAAGTAATTTAAACGATTTTCAATTTGTTTCAGATGTCATTATTGGACCGATTGGAGGAAGTTTAATTTCTTTAATTCCAAGTGGAATGTATCTTTTATTTTCAACTACTTTATTAACTGGTGTCGGGGTTTTAGCTAAAAAACGAGTTTTAGTTCATGATATGTATTCTTTAGACACACTTGCTCGAGTCGATACACTTTGCATTGATAAAACTGGAACAATAACTGATGGCACAATGTTAGTTGATAAAATCGAACTTTTTGATGAAAAAATCGATAAAAATTCAATTTTTGAGATGTTAAAGACGATGGTTCATAACATTGGCGATGACAATTTTACGATAAACGCCTTTAAAAAATACTTTCAAAATGATGGAAATTTAGAAATTGAGGAAGTTGTCCATTTCGATTCAGCCAAAAAATATTCCGCAATGAAGTTTAAAAATAATAAAACTATTGCTTTTGGTGCA
>CAMESA010000048.1 GCA_945935945.1 uncultured Mollicutes bacterium
CAAATTGGTCAACCCCTTCAGAATATGAAACAACAGCGCCCATACTATCATATAAATAATATTTTTGCATACTGACTGTTTCATTTTGCGTGCCGTCCCAGAAACCAGTGCCCTCAAACCAAGAACATTTAGGAAGACAATATGTATAAAAAGGATCACTTTGAGATGGAGTATATCCACTTACAAAAGGTGTAATGATTGAAAATAATAATAAGAATAAGATTATTGCAAATGCTACAACAGATCCTTTGTTTTGAGCAAATCGAGACATAGCATCTCTAAAAAGGCCAACTTGTTTTGTTTCAAACTTAGTGTCTCTTAATACTTTATCTTTTTGAGCAAACTCAAATTTCTCATCAGAAATTGAATTAATATCAAGATCTTTTCTCATTTCTTTGCTCCTATTCTAATACGTGGATCAACAATTCCATAGCTTAAATCAACAAGCAATGATGCGACTAAGCCAATTGCAACGTAGAACATTGATAAAAACATAAAAAAGTTATAATCCCTGACATTAATTGATTTAATATACATTTGGCCAACGCCAGGTATCGAAAAAAAGTTCTCAACAATTAATGATCCACCTAAAATTCCGATAAATTGTCCCATAATCATTGGGAAAATTGGAACCATCGCATTTCTAAATGCGTGACGAACTGTAGCTTGACCTCTACTTAATCCTTTTGCTCTCGCTAATAACATGAAATCACTAGTTAAAACTTCGGTTAATTCAGCTCTTGTATATCTAGTTAAACCAGCAATAACGCCTAAAGATAAACAAATGACAGCTGGTAAATATGAGTAAAATACCTTTGGATCCATGAAATTATTCGATGAAGAAACATCTAAAGGGAACCAACTTAATTTAAAACACAATACATATTGAATGATAAAACAATATACATAGCTAGGAATCGAAATTACAACCATAACGCCAACGGATATGAGTTGATCTTGCCATTTGTTTTTCTTTAAAGCAGCAAATGTACCGAAAATCAATCCAAGTGGGATTGATAAAATAATTGATAAAAAATTAACATACAAAGTAAATGGTAATTTTTGCATCATAATATCGGTAACTTGTCGAAGAAAATACATTTTGAATCCAACACCCCAACTAAATTTGGTGAATAGATTATTGAGAAAAATACCATACTGAACTAAAAGTGGTTTATCATAACCAAGAGCCTCTCTCCAAGCAATTTCAGCACTACAACTATCAGTGTTAGGTTGACAAGTAATTGGGTCAGGAAGAAGTTTGACAAGAAAAAAGCACATTGTCATGATAATGAAGAAGGTCATCAGCATAAGTCCAATTCTTTTTAAGATATACTTAAACATGTTTTGCTCCTTTTACCTATAAAGCGAAATAATGGGTATTCCATTTTGAATACCCATTATTATTATATTTTATAATTCTTATTTAGTGTAGTCTAATACGTTACTAGCACAGTAATCTGCCCAAGCAGAATCATCCATTGTGTATGTAAGATATTGAATACCACCAAATCCAACAAGTTGTAAGTATGTATCTGTACCGTCTTTAACTCTGAATGAATTCATTGCTAATGATTGTCTACTTCTAACAGAAATGAAGTATTGATTTGCAAGCATATATTTTTCAAGTTCGGAAAGGATTCTAACACGAACGTCTGTCTCAGCTTTAGCGCTTGAGTATTCGCCATTATTTAATGCAACGTACCATTGATTGTTAGATTTTCTTTCTGTAGCTTTATCAATTGTGCCATCATTGTTTAAATCAATATCAATAGTTTCTGCATCAGGATTGAATCCATAGCATGTTCTATTTTCTGCATTTAACCATGTATCTGGAATTGAGTAAGGATTCATTTGGTTTCCGCCCCAAATATCCATAGCGAATTCAGTTTGTCCTGCTTTAATTGTCTCAGCTAAATTTTCATCATGTGTAATCTTAACATCAAATTTGTTTTCAAGCTCAGTACCTTTAACTAACTCTTTCCAGTTATCGATTGTGAAGTTGATTGCAGTATCCCAACCTTCATTGTAAACTGCCCAGTCGAGAGCAACTTTATCACCGGCTTTGTAATGTCCTTCTTTAGTACTAGCTTTTTCTTCATTAAGTGCTTCATTTAATAATGCTCTAGCTTTTTCAATATCATAACCAGTCTTTGAATCGCCATAAACATCACTAATTACTTTTTTGCCCCATTCAGTTTCTCTATATAATTCACCTGTATTAGGATCTGTAACATACATAGGGTTGATAACACCAAGAGCTACAGCACTACCAGCAGTTTGTGTTTGGACGAAAGTTTGTCTATCAAATGCCCAAGATAATGCTTTTCTAAATTTAGCATTTGACATGATTGTTTTGTTTGTTCCTTCGCCTTGACGTGCTTTCAAACTTTCAAAGTCACTGTTTGTTGCAATTTTATCAGTATATGATTGTGGGATGTATTTTAATTGAGATGACATTCCATATTTACTGACGTCTTCTGACCTAACTGCGTATCCATCAAGTTCGCCTTTTTCAAATTTTTGTAACATTGTATTACGTTCTGGAATAATGTCATAGTGGATTCCAGTTGTTTGATATTGACCTTTATGAGCTTCTTTCTTATAACCTTCCCAAGCATCATTTCTTTCAAGAACAATTTCTTTATCAAGTGTGTAACTAGTTAATTTATATGGTCCATATGATTTATATTTTTCAACGCTTGTACCATAAGTTGAAGATTTTAATGATCCAACAGTTGTTGTATTTGCATCGTAAATCGCTGTATCAACAAGCCATGTTCCAGAAATATTATAAGCAAATTGGAATGAAGTACATGGCCTAACAAGATAGAATGTTAATTCATATTCACCAGTTTTAACCATACCAACATTTTCAAATGGAACCTCTGGATTTGCAACTTGAATAAATGTAAATATACCTACTGACCATCCATCAGTAATTGCAGTTGTAGCTTCACAACTTGCATTAATACCAAATAATGGCAAAATTTCAGAAAAAGCAGCTGCTAAATCAATTGTAGGTGCTTCACCATCTTTTAATTCAACATTTTTTGGTGCTGCTGCAGTTCCCCAAGTATTAGCATCATTTAATATTTTTGCGACTGCAGGTAAATCTTCTGGAGTTCCACCAACTGCGTCATAAACACCTTTAACTGAATAACCTAAAAATGGAATTACTTCGTATAAATTACCATAAAATTTTCCATCTGCTGAAGTTACATCAGTACGTTCTGCGCCATTTTCGTCAACTCTTCCTTCAGAGACGAGTCTTCCACTCTTAAATCTACCTTCAGCATTTCCAACAGCAGCATCTCCTGAATATACAGTATCAGCTCTGAAGTTTTGCATTTCTGGATCTAACAATCTTTTTAGAGATTCAACATAAGTATCTGCAGTAATAGGTGTACCATCTTCCCATGTTGCTTCTTTATTTAATTTAACTTTCCATTTTTGGCCAGTGGCTGTTTCACCTTCAGCAGGTTTTTCCATGCCATATTTAGTAAATTCATCATCTGTTAGAGTACTAGAAACATCAATAGCTAATTCTTCTGCCATTTCAGGTACGATATCATAACCTGTTTTCTCAGCATTCATTTGGAATTCAAAAAAGCTTGATGTAGTATAATCTAATACTGATGTTGAATCATTATTTTTCCATGAATGTGGGCTCCAAGTATCTGGTGAAGCTTCTAAACAATCATGATAAGTATATTTTTTAGAATCAGAAGCTCTTCCACATCCAGCAAGTACGCCACAAATTGTGAGTGCACAAACGGCTACTCCAGCGATTTTTCTTGTTTTCATATAGTCTATCCTCCTTATTCTCCTTCGAGATTGTAAAAGTATACGTGATAAAGTATTTCAAAAAAAGCAAAATAATAATTATCTTAATTTTATTTTAATAAAATGACATTTTTTATAAAAATTATGTAAAACAGCACTGTTTTTGACATAAATAATGCAATATTCAATAAGAATTTGATAGCAAAAAAGAAAAAATGATAAACCTTTGGGTTTATCTTATGCAAAAAAATCTAATGAAATTCTTAAATGAGAAATGTGTTTAAAAAGCTTTTAATTACAATTTTACCTATAAGTTAAACAGGCGGTGATTTAACATGTTTAACATTCTTATTAGTTAAATCAACACCAATAGGATTTCAATTGTTAGTTATATCTATTAAAGAAAATGAATTTCAGTTTGATTCAAATAAAAGGCTGAATTTAAAAATTAAATGGTTTTTATCAAACTATTTTTACCATCAATTTTTAGAAGCCAAAAGCATTGATGACTCCTTAAATTTTTACGGAATCATCATCGTTTTACGCACAAAGAAGACAGGCGTTAAAAACAAATATTAAGCAAAAAATTTTAAAAAATCTTTTAAGCGCAAAAAATGCACCATTTTCTGGTGCATTTTTTCTCTTAAAATGTGTCTAAACCCCCTCTAGGATGCACTTATGTGACCATTTATACACATTTTTTTAAAAAATTTTATTCTAGAAATGTGCCAAAAACCGATGTTAAATATCAGTTTTTGATATTCTACTTGAGCATAGAGTGATATTTTTCAATTTTAATAAACAAACGTATATTTATTTATTGATAATTCTATACAAATGTATATTATTATTTGATAAATTTACCCTTATTTTTACCCTTAGAAGCATGTACTAACACGGTTCCATTTTGAGACTTTGCTAAAGCGTTTGCATACTCAAGTGCTTCGACTTTAGTCTTGAAAGTTTTAATAACTTTCAAGCCAGATTTTAATGAGATTTTCCAAACTCCATCGACTTTTCTAACGTAATAAACCTTTTTATATTCGCCACTTCTTTGCTTTAATAAAGTTTCACTTGGCTCATTTTTATTATCGGCTTTTTCGTCTGTGATGATTTCAATTTCTTCAATTTCATCTTCTTCAACATTATCAGAAGTAATTTCATTTTCAGGTTCAGAAGGAGTTGAATCTTCTTTGATATCTTCTATATTCGAGATATTTTCAGAAGTATTTTCCTCTTCATTATCAATTTTTAAAATTTCTTCTTTATATTTTTCAACTTCTGCTTTATTAGCTAAGATGAAATGACCTGGACAAATTTCAACAAATGTTGGCTTATCTTCACTGTAATCGTGAGCAGATTTTGGATCATAATGGATACGAACTCTATCTCTTTCACTGAGTGGGTTAGGTCTTGGGATAGCACTTAACAAACTCTTTGTGTATGGATGGAGAGGATGTTTGAATAATTCATCGCTTGTTGCAAGTTCGACTACTTCTCCGAAATACATAACAGCAATTCTATCACAGAAATATTTAACAACACTTAAGTCATGAGCAATAAACATAATTGATAAGCCCATTTCTTCTTTCAAATCATTCAATAAATTAATAATTTGTGCTCTAATTGAGACGTCAAGTGCACTGATAGGTTCATCACAAATTAATAATTTTGGATTCATGATAAGAGCACGAGCTATACCAATTCTTTGTCTTTGACCACCTGAGAATTCATGTGGGTAACGATTGCAGTAATCAGCAATGAGTCCAACTTTTTCTAATACTTCAACAACTTTTTGATGATTTTCTTCACGATTTGTATATCCTTGAATCTTTAAACCTTCTTGAATGATGTCTTCAACAGTCATTCGAGGATCAAGTGAGTCAATTGGATCTTGGAAAATCATTTGAATTTCGTTCAATAATTTTCTACTTGCATGTTTATTATCGTAACGAATTTGTTTGATTTTATTCTTTTGAACCAAGCAAATATCATCTTTAAGTTGCTTTTGTTTTCTAAATTCTTCATTATAAGCTTCTTTTGTAATTTCACCATTTTTAAGTTTTTCATTTAATGATGCGATAGCTTGCTTATATCTGATTTTAGTATATTTAATTTCTTTTTCGTTCCATCTTGAACCAGCACTTATTCTATATCCTTTATAATATATAGAACCACTAGTTATTTTATATAAACCAATAATTGATCTACCTGTTGTTGTTTTACCACAACCTGATTCACCAACAACACCAAAGCATTCGCCTTCCTTGATTTGGAAACTAACATCATGAACTGCTTTTAATTTAGTTCTATTTGGTCCTTTTCCAAAGAAGAAATATTGTTTTAAATGATTAACACTTAAAATAATGTTGTTTTTAACATATTCTTCTTTATATTTAGCTTTGCTACGAATATTAATGATTTCTTTTTCGACGTTTTCTTTGCTTACGCCTTCAATTTCATTAACACTTTCTTTGTTCGAAACTTCATTTACGTCGATTGAGTTGTCTTTTTCAACAACCACTTTGCCTTCTTCATAATTATGATAAGCGTTGAGATTGTTTTTAATAAGTTGAGATTTAATTGTGTTACTCTTAACTTCCTCAACAAATTTGAATGACTCTTCAGGAATTTTATTTGCTGATTTTTCGCTGTTTTTGTTATTTTCAAAGTCTTTTATAGAATTTGCGATACGAGTTTTAACAATTTTTGGCATCTCAACAGTTGGTGCATCTTCATGTAATAACCAAGTTGCAGCATAATGTGTGTCGCTAACTTTGAAGAATGGAGGTTCATACATGAAATCAATGTCCATTGCATATTTACTTCTTAAAGCAAATGCATCGCCTTTTGGTGGGAAACGCATATCTGGTGGAGTTCCTGGAATTGCTTCAAGTTTTTCTTTTGAGTCAAGATCAGGAATTGATGATAAAAGTGCCCAAGTGTATGGATGTTTAGGATTGTAGAAAATTTCATAACTTGTACCATATTCAACAATCTTACCAGCATACATGACTGCAACTCTATCAGCCATATTTGCAACAACGCCTAAGTCATGAGTGATAAATATACATGAAAGTCCTCTTTCTCTCTTTAATTTATTAATTAATTCAAGAATTTGAGCTTGAATTGTAACATCAAGAGCTGTTGTTGGCTCATCACAAATCAAAATATCAGGATCTGC
>CAMESA010000049.1 GCA_945935945.1 uncultured Mollicutes bacterium
TCAAAAGGCGAAGTAATTTTTACACATTATTATTTCCATACTCGTTCCACACTTTCCCCTTTCATCCAAGGAGGTCGTTATGAAAGAAAAAGTTTTTAAATTTGTGAAATACTTAGAAATGTTGCTAATTATTTTATGTTTAGCAAGTTTTAAGCCTGCAAAATTAAATGTAAATAGTATTTCTGAATTTAGCAATGAAGAAGTCATCACTTTTTCTTCTTTTAAATACTCCAAATTTTTAGACTTCTCTCTTTCTCTGATCGATATAAAAAACGAAGAAAATTTTAAATTAACTTTTTATGTACAAAAATTAAATGATGTTGGTACATTTTACGTTTTTGGCAGTGCTCAAAACGAGACCAGTACTATTAAAAGTGAAATCACAACAATTAGTTCATATACATCATCTAGTGTAATTAATGAAATTACTATTGTTTTTCCGTGGGATGCAATAGACAAAAAAACAAAAATTACATTATATTCAAGCAGATCTAGCTCATCAACTGTACTATCAGACAGTGTATATTTTTATGTTACATCACCATTTGAAGCTATTTGCGATTACAATTCTATTTTTTATTATGCAGTTGATTTTAAAGACAACAAAATGATGATGAAAAAAGAAAATTTGAATTTTGGAGATTTTTTAGAAACTGTTGCTCTTGATTATTATATAAGGATAAAAGTATCTGATTATAAAATCTATTTTAATTGTGCAAGTGCTTCACCAATTTCAAATTCTGGAGTATTCCTCTTTTTTAAGGACCCATTAAATCGTTACTTAAATGTTTTTCCTTTGAGTGATGATGGTTTATATCGCTATATTCAATTTAGAACTAATTATTTAGTAGATGAAAACGCAATAAATCTTAGTTATTTTTTCACATATTATGTAAATGTATATTCTTTATCAATGTCAAAATTTAAATTTGGCGCCAATCTTGGCAATTCTTATGTTAATGCTAAAAATTATTTTTATCTACCAATGTATAATTTTGCAGATTATTCAACTTTAGAATGTTACATAAAAATCAATAATTTTGGAACTTTGAAGAAGAATTGCATTTTTCCTTTTAAATTTACATTTGCAAATGAATATGCCTTAGATTCTTTTTACATTTCAAGCAATCAAGGAAAAAGAAATTGGGGCGAAAAGATGGAGACAATAATAATATGATTGGAGCATTAAATTATTTTGTTTTAACATTTTTCGTTACTTTTATGAACGTGACATATTTTTCGATTGAAGGAATGTACATTAATAGAACATTTCACAATTTTCCGCTTGCTCTAATCGAAGATTCAGTCATTTTAATCGATAATCAAGGAATTTTTGATCCTTATTATGACAAAAATAAAGTTAAACAAAACGTTGTAACATATTTAACAAATAATCTAGCATCTCGACTTAATGAGTATGAAATAAGTTTTACATATTACACATATGAAGGTGAAGAAGTGAAATTAGATACAAGCGCAAAACCAAAAAATATCGATATTCATTTTCGCTGCACTTATTATGGCGCGATGAAATACGAAGGCTATCGAAATTTTGAAATTAGAGGAGTAAAGGTTTATGAATGAAAGATTATTAGAATATATAGAAACAAGTTTTTTAAAAGAACTGTTAAATAACAAAGATATCACTGATATCTCCTTTAATGGTGAAGATATATATTATAAGGATAATAGTATTGGACGCGTAAAAAGTAACATAACTTTAAACCCAAAAGAACCATATGATTTTATAAGACAAATAGCTAATTTATCAGATAGCCAATTTTCATTAACCAATCCGATTTTGGATGTTAGTGTAGATCGATATAGAATTTCAGCAACTCACCTCTCGATGACAAGAAAAAATAGAGAACCAGTGGTAAATTTTTCAATTCGTATTGGATATAACGAATTAAGAATCAAGGATGATGATTCTTTTATCCATCCTTTTGTAATGAAACTTTTAATTTTAGCAATTGAAAACAAAATGAGTATTGCAATAAGTGGCAAAACAGGAACAGGTAAGACTGAATTTCAAAAATATTTGATTTCTAAGATGGAAGATAATACTAGACTCATTATTATCGATAACATTAACGAACTTGAAACTGATTATTTTACTAAGAATTTAGATAGTCAAACTTGGTTATTGTTAAATAATAATGTTTCAAAGTTGACTTTTGATGACTTAATCAAAAGTGCTTTAAGAAGTAATCCTGATTGGATTATTGTTGGTGAAAGTAGAGGCAAAGAAATGCTTTCAATTTTAAACAGCGCAATGAGTGGCCACCCAACAATTACAACACTTCACGCAAAAGATGCTCCATCTACTTACCATAGAATGGCAAGAATGTGCATGATTTCAAATGAATCTCTATCTTTTGAAGATACATTGATTGATATTTATGATCATTTTAAATTTATCGTACACATAAAAGCATATTTTGATGTAAATAAAAAACGTATTGTACGTTATGTCGAGAGTTTAGGTACAAATGTTGATAATTCATATTATGAAATATATCACTATCCTGATGTTTTTAATAAAATTCCTATTTTTCTCAAATCAGATTTCAATCTATCAACAAAAGATTGGAAAGATTTAATCAATCAAATCCCAAAAAAGGAAGTAAAAAATGGTTAACATCCTTTTTGTATTTGTTTCACTTCTTGCTGGTGTATTTTGTTTCTTTATAACAAGAAATCTATATTTTTCTATCGCTGTTTTATTGCTATACATATTATTTTTCTTCCTTTATATATCACCAAAAAGAGCTAAATTTAAAAGAAACATAAGCAGAAGTTATGAAGCAATAAATTTTATTAACAACTTTATTATCAGTTTAAGTGTTTCATGCAGTTTACCAAAGGCTTTAGAGAATGCAAAAAATAGTGGTTCTTTAAATCTAAAACTTCAAATTGAGTCTTTATCGCATCTTGATGTAGAAAAACAGATTGAATATTTATACAAATATTTTGAAATTCCTATTTATGGGGTGTTCATAAATATTATTCAACAATTTGTGTTTAATGGCG
This sequence comes from uncultured Mollicutes bacterium, assembly GCA_945935945.1. The sequence continues at coordinate 3,034 of CAMESA010000049.1, forward strand.
GAGATATTTTGTCTATTTCGCAACTTCTAATTAGAGATTCACGAGGAATAGAAAATAGATTAAACGAATTTGAACAAAAAAGTATGAGGTACTTTAAAGAATTAATATCAAGTTGGGGTTTATCATTTTTAATTTTAGGTGCAATTCATATATCTTTAGCTAATTTATACAAAGAAATTTATGATTTGCCATCCTATCCGTTATTGATTTCAGTATTTTTCGTACTATTTTTAGTCAATTATGCATTTCTTGCAAATAAAATTTACGACATTGGGTTCATATCGAAAGGAGATACCTATGCTAAAGAAGTTAAAGAAAAGATTAGAAAACGTAAATTTAGATCCAAAGAAAGAACTAAGAAACTATCTAAGTGTTAATTTCTTATTTATTGCAGGGATTACAATTTTAGCGATTTTTACATCAAATTATCTCTATTTTTTAATAATCCCACTTAGTATTTTGATTTTATCCATTATGTTTTTAAGTAAATATAACCTTTTAGAAGAAGATAAAAGAAGAAGACTTGAAATGGAATTTGTGGAAGTTTTTTCTTACATCAGAATTTACCTTGTTAACAAAGAAAATGTCTATTCATCAATTAAAAAAGCTAGTCAATATACATCAAAAGAAATGAATGAAGAGTTGAATAAACTTCTAATTCGTATTGATGAAGACAAAACAATCGTGCCATTTCTTGATTTTGGGCATTACTTTAAAAACAAAGTAATTGATGAAGTAATGATTGCTTTATATCAAATGGTTGATGGTGGATATAGTGAAAATTTTATCAATCAGTTTATAAACGTTTTTGATGAATTTAAAGCGAGGTCTAATAATGAGGCTTTATTTAAAAGATATTCGAAAATGGGAACAATAAATCAGATGTCGCTCGTTGGCAGTGGCTATCTAATGTTCGTTATGCTGCTTGTCATAATAAATATTATAGGAGATTTAACAAATGGGTTCTAAATTTGGGTTAATCTTATCATTACCATTGATATTTCTTTGTTTTTTATACGGAGTTGACTTTGTAATGATTCAACTTACATATACTTCACTCGATGCATTTTCAACAACAATCAATTACAAAATTTCGAAAACAGGTGAAATTAATGATGCTCTTAAAGAATATGCAGCAAGTGAAATTAACGCTAGGCTTATAGCAGTGAACGCGGATACGAGTTATTCTGAAGGTTCAACATTAGCATATTATTTGATTAAGGAATATTCGCCTATTGCTTATCAAAGCGATCCTTTAGAAATAAAGATTAAACGTTACGCTGTTATAAATATATATAACTAAGGAGGACTAATATGTCAGAAATTAAAGGCCAATTACTTGGTATCATTTTAGTAGTCACTATTTTTGGTGCAGTCGCAGGTGTTTTATTAACTGCTTTTACAACAGCAGCAAATAATACAAGTACAAAAATTGCAAATGACGCTGAAATTGTTGCAAAAGTCAAACAATTTACACCATCATATGATGATGTTATGGAATTTTAAGAGGTATATTTATGTCAGAAATTAAAGGTCAATTATTAGGAATTATTCTTGTTGTAACAATTTTTGGTGCAGTGGCAGGTGTTTTATTAACAGCATTTTCAACAGCAGCAAGCAATACAAGCACAAAAATCTCTAACGATCCACAAATTACCGCAAAAGCATATAACTACACAGCTGCAGAATAATAAGTAAGTCAAATTAGCTAAAAAATATATTTGTTTAAAGTTGAGCAAAATTGCATTATAATATCACTTAACGAGGTAAATTATGGATAACAAATTAATGGTTGAAAACTTAATTAAAGAAAAACTTAATATTAGTGATATTGATGAAACTGCTACAATTGCTACATATGGTTTAGATTCTTTGGATGTTGTTGAATTTTTAATCGAATTAGAAGATAAATTTAATGTTTCATTCGATTCCGAAGATACTAAAAATATTAAAACTGTCGGCGAATTAATTAATTTAGTCACTTCACAAATTAAGTAATCAGTTTATTGTAAGTTTTCATTTTGCATTTGCAAAAGTGCTTTAAAAAATTCAAAAAAATCTTGCGTAATTAAAAGCGTTTATGATATTATTAATAAGCGCTTTTAATAAGCATGCTAACTTAGCTCAACGGTAGAGCAATCGGCTGTTAACCGATCGGTTGTAGGTTCGAATCCTATAGTTAGCGCCAGTGGCCTATTGGAGAAGTGGCTTAACTCACATGCCTTTCACGCATGCATTCATGGGTTCGAATCCCGTATAGGTCACCAAACGAAAATTTACCCGCTACTATTTTGTTGGAAGTCTAGTACAAAACAACAAAAAAGCGGGTTTTTTTATGCTTAAACGCGTGATTTGCTAATATAATCGCCGTTTTGTATGCGTCAAAAAGGTTCTTTCCACGATTAGTTGACAAATTCGGCTTCTATATATAATATATTATATATAGAGGTAATAATTTTATGAAAATTTCTTTTAAGGATTTAGATCCTAGAATAATTACAGATTTTGTTGAAGAAAAAGATGGTGTTATTTATGCTACTTGCCATTTAAGAAATAAAACGCCAGTATGTCCTTGCTGCAATAAAAAAGTAACTCCACATTCTTATTTCACTCATACTTTTTATGATTTACCTATTCAAAACAAACCAGTTCTTATTTCCTTAACGAAGCGTAAATATTTATGTAGAAATAAGAATTGCGATTGTAAAACTTTTTCTGATAAAACTGATTTTATTAGTCCTAAAGGAAGAAAAACCAAACGTTTAATAAAAAATATAGTAGCTCTAACTAAGGATATGAATAGTGTACAAACATCAAAAAATCTTAAAGAATTAGGAATAATTGCTAAGAAGAGTGCAATATGTAATTATTTAAAAAAAAACGAAAATAACCATTCCTGATTTATCACAAGTTAAAGCTTTATGTATCGATGATTTTGCCAAAAAGAAAAAACATAGTTATGGCACAATTTTTATTAATGCAGATACAAATAAAATTATTAACATTATAGATTCACGTGAGGCAGATGACGTTACATTAGAATTAAAAAAATATCCAAACTTAAAAATTGTATCTAGAGATGGAAGCCGGACGTACGGGAAAGCTATTACTAACTGTAATCAAAATATTAGCCAAGTTACAGACAGGTTTCATTTGCTTAAAAGTTTAACAGAAAAATGTTGCAATATAATTACATCTACAATTATTGGTAGAGTTTCAGTACCTATTAAAGAAGCCACTTTAAACGAATTGGCGGATTATTTACTTTCTAATAAGAAAGAAAGGGTTTTAAAAGTAAAAGAAAAGTATAAAAAAGGCATTTCAAAGATTGAAATTGCTGCAATGTATAATATCACACTCGAAACTGTAAATAGATATATTCAAATTAAAGAGGAAGATATTAAAAATAATGTTAAAACGGTCAGGGAGATTGAACATATAAAAGCAATTAATAAAACGTTGAAAAGATGTAATAAAGTTAGAGAACTGTTTAATCAAGGCAAAACAATAGATCAAATCGTAATCGAAACTGGTTTTAGCAAAACATGTATTAAAGAGTATATAAAAGATGATTTTTCTCCTACTAATGAGCATTATGGTCAAAAGAAAGAAGGAATAATGCCTAAATTTCGAGATGAAATTATGAAAATGTACTTATCAGGGAAAAATTCTAAAGAAATTTCTATGTTCATTAAAGAACAAGGATATTCTATAACACCAGATGCAATTAGAGGCTTTATAATTAAAGAAAAAAGAATCAATAAAGATTTAAATATCTCATTGTTATGTTCTGATGTAGTAGATGCAAATACAATAAAAGAATTGTTCTTTCATTTTCATC
>CAMESA010000050.1 GCA_945935945.1 uncultured Mollicutes bacterium
GCAATATCATCAACAGTGACATAATTGCCTTCACTTCTAGCAACTATTGATTCAGTAATTGCAACAACATCTTTATCGTGTAAAGCAAATCCTTCCTCTCTACTAGCATTAATTACTGACTCAGTAACAATTTTTGCTAAGTCATCACCTTCTTTAATAATAGGTGCACGAATACCTCTTGAAACAACTCCAGTTAAACGCATAATATCTCCTTTCATGCCTTTTTAATATTAACACAAAGATGAAAATTCAAAATAATAAGTTATTTAAAAATTTATAAAATAATAATTTCTGTTATGATAAGCTAACAAAATAAAGACGTTAATTTTTATTAAAATTTGAAAATATTTACAAAAATAGTTGAGTTCTGCAGGGTTTTTGAGAATTTTTACAAGAAATGTCAATCCATTTAGTGTCGTTTTTTATCTTTGATTTTAAATAGTCAAAAACAATATTTATATCGATCTCATACTTTGCAAATGTTTGACTTTCATTTATTAATTGAACCTTCATACGAGTAAATAGTAAACGAGATCTCTCATTTTTTACTTTAATTTTTGATATCAATTTTTTAATACGTCACTCAAAATTACGATTCTTAGTAAACTTTCAAGTGCTTCTTTGCCATAACCTTTTCCCCAATTTATAGGGTCACCAATTGCAATAACAATCTAGTAAACTTCGTTAGATTTTATAGTAAATAAGTTAATAAAACCAATGGCGTTTTTGTATTTAAAATTACAAAGTGTTGATGAAATTTTAAAAATTAGTTATTAGGACCTCAACAGTATTATTGTCTTTTGCTTTAGATTGATAATTTGAATTTGCATAATTATTATCCAAATAAATGATGTTGTATTTATTTTCTCATGTTCAGTTTTTAAGAAAAACACAACACAAAAAAATCTGGGTGCCGCATGATGCGACAAATCCTATTTATTGCACTAAATGATTCTTTTCAAAAAATTATCGTAATAAATAGACCACTTGAGGAGTTTTTAGATAGCAATGGATTTGTCATCATTGGTGTCGCAGATTTTCTATTAAGATTTATTAAATAAAATCTAAAAGCTTGGCATTTTTAGGTATTAACCTATTTGTGCCTTGCTTTTATTTATATAAAAGTATAATCCCTAACGGGCCTGATAATTCTATCCAACCTATACTTCTTAAATCTGTGTAAAACGTTAGAATGATACAAATACACCAAAATGCAATAGGTATAAAAGCATCAGCGATACACTTAGTGGAGTTCTACTTATTTTCTTCTAAATTTAAATACTTTATAATTTCATCCTCTGAAGGTAAGTATCTTCTTATTTCATAAGATGCTACTCCAAGAGGCGCATTTGTTGATTTTAATGCCCATTCTGCCACAACTTTATCTTTACTTTTGCATAACAGTAATCCTATTGTTGGATTATCAAATTCATGTTTTAATGTTTCGTCAACAGCAGTGATATAAAATTGAAGTTGACCAAGGAATTCTGGTTTAAAATCAACTACTTTTAGTTCAATAACTACATAGCATCTAAGATGTAAGTGGTAAAACAATAGATCAATAAAATAATCATTATCATTTGTAGAAATTCTATATTGGTTTCCAACGAAAGAAAAACCATTTCCAAACTCCATCAAAACGTTCTTAACACTATTTAACATAGCTTCTTCAAGGTCTTTTTCCAACGCTTTTTCTTACAAATTGGCAAGTTCAAAAATATATGGATCTTTCATCATATCAGTTGCAAGTTCACTTTGTGTAGCTAGTAATGTGGCCTCAAAATTTCTAATCTTTTTATTATTGCCTGCTTGTCTTTCGTATAAACATAAATCAATTTGATGGTCCAAAACCACTTTGTTCCATCCATTATCTAAACACTTTTGAGCATACCAAGCGCGAAATTCGTTATTATCTATTTTTTCTACAAGAATTGAATTATGTGTCCATGGCAATTTTTCCGCTGTCGGTGGCAAATTTGATAAATCGCCATAAACTTCATAGAATTTTATCATTCTAGCTAGATTTCTTGGTGAAAAGCCTGCTGAACCAGGGAATTCAGTTTTTAAAGATGATGATAGCGTATTAATAAAATTAGATCCGTATAATGAGAAAAATAAGCTAAAACACCACATTTTGAGCTTAAAAAGCAAAAAAGTCTCGATATTTAGTGGATCGAAACTTTAGTTTTCATATGAACTTACTATACACCTTAAATGCAAATTTTCTATATTTTGCACGCCTTAAATGCCTTGACAAATCAAAAATAGAATATCTCTTCAAATTTTTTATCTAATGTCACACAAAGTAATAAAGCTAGTTTAGCAGTTGGTTGATATTGCCCAGTCTCAATAGAGGAAATTATGTTTCTTGAAACTCCTTTGTTAGGTTTGTTAGATTTATGTATTCACGAAAGAGCTTAGGAATCAATATAAATAAGCAATCAATTGCCATGTCCGGATAAATACGGTATGACTCGTCTGTTATTTAAACAACTCATAATCTTTAATTTCAATTTATTCTTTTTAAGCGTTAAAAAGGTTAATTCCACGATTAATTAATAGAAAATGAATATTCATGCATAAGTAATTTTGTTTTTAAAGTTGTATAACTTGCCTTACCATTATTGTTAATCTTGGGTAGATTATCATTTTTTATTTTTCTCTAATTCCCATAGCTTAATAGCTCCGTCAAAGTAATCTTGTCTAGTTATTTTCCCCTTAGAAAATTCTTGTGCTAATTCGTATTCCTTCGTATAAAGCTCAGAAAAATTAGATTTAGTCAACATTGGTTCTTTTTTAAAATAATTTTTATAGTAATCTAGACCAATATTTTTTGCAAAATCAATATCTTCTTCTTTTACATAGCACCAGCGCCAAAAGCCTTCTGGATCTAGATTATCTAAGAAGTGGATCATCTTATACATATTTTTTGTTTCATCAAACTCAACTATTTTTCCTAACTCATATTCCAAATTTATGTAACAAATTATGTAGACAACGTCGCCTTTTTTAAATTTATGATTCATATTAAGCATTAGGATTTGGATTTGGACTATCAGGATGGACTATAGGTTCGTTCGATCCAATTGGGTTATAATATAATTGTCCAAAGTGTAATTGTCAATAATTTTGTGTAGTTTTGGTAGTGTGGGCAAAAACTTGAACCAAGATAGAAAGGACGAGTTATGCATAAATAAGAACAAATAAAAGCAGCCTCTCACGGTATAGTTTCAACCTATACCATGGGAGGCTTTTATTGTATTTGCGAATGTTTGAACCCGTTGTGCAATTGCAGTGTGCGTATTGGTGAGATTCGAGTTTTCTGAGGTATTTTTGAATGGTTTTAATGCTGGAAGTAGGAGCCTAAAATTTTATGACACGACATAGAAAGCACAAATCAGTAATATTTGGTAAAAAAATAACCCATAATGACGAGGCATTATAGGCGTTTTTTGAAATGCCTACATACTACGCTTTTGATACATTGCACACCCTTACAACGGCAACCACGGCCACTTTTAAGCTACACTATTAATTAGTATTGTAATCTATTATTTCCCAATGCCCACCTTTATCAGGACCAACACGTTTAATTTTATTTGATTTTTTAATAATTCTAGAAAATGTAATACTCGATTTATTACATAATCTTGCTAAAGCTTCTTGTGATACCTACGGATTTGATTTAATTGCTGAAATAACAATTTTTTCTGTATCATTTTCTGTATCATTTTCTGTACCAACTTCATTAACTCGCATAGACGCCATTGCTTCTGCAACATATGGTATGGAAACATTTATATAATTTTCTTCAATATCGAATACATTCTTATCGTAATGCCTTAAAACCTCAGGAACTCCATAACCAGTTTGTTCGACATATTTTAAGTCAGATAAAACTCTCATGAGTTCTTTATTTCGAGGAGCGCTTATTCCTTTAAAGAACATTTCTTTCGTCTCACCATCAGGTAATCCGCCATGAGATATAACTTCAATATGATTAGAAAAAATATAAACAGCCGGTTCAACAATAGATCAATCATTATAAGCAATGGCATTTATAAACACTTCTCTTAAACTAGCCATATCCATGAGTCTTTTATCTACTCTTTGAGCACCAACAATTTTGGACTTAGTAATATTTTCTGCTTCTAGCCTATTAATTACCCCATTGTGTAAAAACTTTTATGATCTAAAACAATAATAAAAATAGACGATTATTAACTTTTTTAGTTCATAAATCATAATTTACTACTTATTTTTCACTAAATAAATACTATATAATAACTAATAAACTACTAAAAGCATTATTTTTAATACTTCTCTTAGAAAAATTAGTACTAACTTGATTTCAAGGCTAGCATAAGCAAAAATAAATAAAGAAAAATTAAAAGGAAAGAACAAGAATGAACTATAAGATTATAAATGTTAAAGACCATAAGGAATACAAGGAGAAAGCAGCATCGTTTTTCGCTTCTAAATGGGGCATCGAAGAAAGCGAATATTTAAAAAGCATTGAAGAAAGTTTTACTTCTACTACTTATCCTATGTGGTATTTAGCAATTGAAAAAGGAACTATTATAGGTGGCGTCGGTGTAATAGAAAATGACTTCCATGAAAGAAAAGATTTGTCACCTAATGTTTGTGCTCTATATGTAGAAAAAAATAGAAGGAATTTAGGAATTGCTGGTGCGCTTTTAAATTACGTAATTAAAGATATGAAACAAAAAGGAATTACAACGTTATATTTAATAACTGACCACACTTCTTTTTATGAAAGATATAACTGGGAGTATCTTTTAGATGTTAAATGTGATGGTGGAGAAATCTCCAGAATGTATATCCATAAGGAGTAAACTAAAAGTATCTTTTATAAAACTCTTCCTTAGAAATCTTTTTTAATCCATTTTCTTTATCTAATTCATAGATATCATCAAAAACCTGGTAAACAAAATTTCGATCATGAGAAACTGCAATAAGTACGCCATTATATTCTTTAATCGAATTTATAAACGCTTTATTTGATAGCGGAGAAATATTTCTTGTAGGCTCATCAAGAAGCATAACATTATCTTTTTCTAAAATTAATTTAGCAAAGAAAATCTTAGCTTTTTCGCCTCCACTTAATGAAGAAATACTTCTATTCATCTCTTCGTAAGTAAGTTTTAAAGATCCTAAATAAGTTTGAATTTTAGTTAAATCTTCCTTGTTAGATACATTTAATGTTTTTGATAAATAATCAAGAGGAGATAAATAATTCAAAAGCTCGTCCTCATAATTTTGTGACATGTATCCAACCTTAAAAGAAGTGTTCTTCTTAAGTTCATGATAAATTAAGCGTAACAATGTTGTTTTTCCAACACCATTTTCACCAATTAAAGCTACTTTTTTAGCACCTTTTATATATAAAGAAATTTGTTTGTCTATTAAAGTAATTCCACTATTAACTTTTAACGAGTCAATATTTAAATCTAAAACTTCTTTATTTGCATCAACCAAATAGTTAATTTTCGAGTTTGAAGATCCGCTTTTACCTTTATCAAGATTGTCAAATTTAAGGTTAATTGCATCTTCAACTTCATATTTTTGAGTTAAATTTTCCTTTTCTTTTATATAGCGCTTTTCCATCGATTTAATAGAATGCATCTTATCTTTTAAATTTTTAGCCACACTTGGCGCTTGGCGAGAAACTGTGTTTAATGCGTAATTTACACTTTGATATACACGATTATATTTTTCAATTTTCTTTTCGAAATTTTCTTTATCCTTATTAAACTCTCTAATGTTTTTATCTAAAAAATCTTCGCGAGTTTGATAATAGTCATCATATGACAAGTTTTTAACACTAACTCGCGCTTCACTTTTACTTTTAAGTGATTCAATATGGACAATTCTATTAGCGCAACGTGATAAGAAATGCTCATCATGTGAAATAAATATCACTGGTATATTTAAATTTATAATCAGTTCCTCTAATAAATTTAAAGATAAAAGATCCAAGTCATTACTTGGTTCATCTAGTAGTAATACGGTAGGTTCTTTCATAAGTTCAATAAGTAAAAACAGTTTAATTCGTTCTCCACCACTTAAATTACCTACTAGAAAACTACTAGATAACAACTTTTCCTCATCTAAATTGAATTTATCTATATAAAAATAGTACTTTTTATAATCTAAAAGCGAGTAATCGATTTTTTCGTTAAGTAGTTCATAAACCGACTTTTCTAGTAATTCTTTTTCAAACATTTGAGGAAGATAGCCGATTTTTTCGTTTTTAATATTGATAGTTCCTTTAATTTCTAAATATTTAGAAGCTTCTTCTTGATTATAAATCGCTTTTAAAAGAGAAGATTTGCCGTTTCCTTCTTCTCCAATTATTCCTATTTTGTCTTTTTTATTTACAGTTAAAGAAAAATCTTTAATTAAAACTCTTAAATCTTTTTTTAATATTAATGATAAATTTGAAATTATAAGCATTTTAAAACTCCTTTTTTTATATAAGTCTAGTTAATTAATATGCTTAAATTCTCAAATTCATCACCTTCTTTCTTTAAAATTATAATCTAAGAGAATTATTAATTAAAGTAAAAATCAATTTAGCCGACATCTTTAAAGAACATAACGTTGCTTCTAGCTTCCATAAATTCATTTTTAAGATAAAAGCTATATACAGGATAGTTTCTTTCAGTAGTTAGAATAATTGTTGAAACTCCATTTCTTTTTAAATAATTGTTCATTAAATTAAAAAAGTTACTTCCAAATCCGTTACCTTACAACGGCAACAACGGCAACTTTTAGGATTAAAAAAAGGATGGCTGTCGCCCACCACCCAATTCAGTTTAAGGAG
>CAMESA010000051.1 GCA_945935945.1 uncultured Mollicutes bacterium
TGGAGTATGAAAAAACCTTATAAAACAGTTATTTTAAAATTAAGTGGAGAAGCTTTGCATGATTCAAATTCTAATTCGATTTTAGATGCAAAGAAGTTAAACGACATTGGTAAATTAGTTCAAGATTTAAAATCTTTAAACGTTAGAGTTGGAATTGTAACTGGAGCTGGAAACATTTTTAGAGGAAGAATCGCACATGAAGCTGGAATAAAAGTAGTCGATGGCGATTATATGGGTATGGTTGGAACAGTTATAAATTGCAAAGCTATTTCGAGTATTTTAGATAAATTAGGAATAAAAAACGTATTGTATAGTGCTTTAGCTGTTGAAGATGTTGCAATTAAGTTTGACGAAAAAGATGCTATCAATAAATTAAATGATGGTTATGTTTTGATTTTTGCAGGTGGGTTAGGCAGACCTGGAATTACAACAGATTCTACTGCTGCAAAACGTGCTATACAAATTAATGCTGATGCAATTTTGGCTGGTAAAAACGGTGTTGATGGTGTTTATAACAAAGACCCTAACAAATATAATGATGCAAAATTCCTAAAATCATTAACTTATCAAGAAGTCCTTGATATGGATTTAAAAGTCATGGACATTGGCGCAATTGAAATTTTAAAACAATCTGAAGTTGAAACTAGAGTGTTTTCGATGGAGGATATAAATAATTTTATTAAAGTTGTTCAAGGCGAAGAACTTGGTACAACGATAACAAAGGAGTAATTTATGGATATTTTAGACGAAATCAAAGGAAGAATGGATAAAGCTGTTGAAAATTTAAAAGCAAATTTAAACACTTTAAGAACTGGTAGAGCTAACGCAGCATTACTTGATAATCTTTATTGTGATTATTATGGTGATAAAATGCTCGTAAATCAAATTGCAGCTATCAAAGTTCCAGAGCCAAGACAATTATTAATTACACCTTACGATTCAAATGATGTCAAGTCAATCGTAGCTGCTATTTCAAAAAGTGAAATTGGAATTAATCCAATTGTTGATGGAAAATCAATTAGATTAATAATCCCTGCTTTAACTGAAGATAGAAGAAGAGAACTTGTTAAAAAAGCAAAAAACTATGGTGAAGAAACAAAAATAGCTATTAGAAATATTAGACGTGATTATATGGATATTATCAAAGAAGATGATACATATACTGAAGATACACGTAAAAAAGAAGAAGAACAAGTTCAAAAGATTACTGATGCTTCAATTAAAAATGTTGATTCAATCATTAAAGTAAAATCTGACGAAATCTTAGCTATCTAGTTATGGTAAAAGAGGATAATATAAAAGAAGAAACTCATTCACAACAAGATCCATCCGATAATAAAAGCTTTAAACGTGAACATTATATGAACAATCTTAATGTGGAACAAAAACATTCCATGAAAGATCGTTTATTAGTTGGTGTTTTGCTTGTTGTAGTTACTGTTCCATGTATTGTAATTGGCAACTATATTTTTCTTGCGCTTGCACTTTTTGCTGCAATGATTGCTAGTCACGAAATCGTTAAAGCACCTCAATCAATCGAAAATAGATTTCATAATTCGGTATACATCTTTACATATTTAATGATGTTTTCGATGATTAGCCGGATTATTGTAAAAAACAATTTAATGAATTATATTGATTCAGTCGACAAAAGTACTTGGATTTTCGATTTATCAACAAACTTTTTTGGTTTAAAAGCTAGCTTAGTTAATATAATGATATGTTTTGGATTCTTTTTTGTATCAGCATTGTTCGACAAAAATGTCACTATTTCAGATGCATTTTATTTTGTTGTAATGATTACTATGGTTGCAATAGGATTTCAATCAATATTGTTCTTGCGATATGCTCCTTTTGCTTATTCTGGCTTATTAACTGAAAGCGGAAAAGCACGGACTTATTATACTGCTCCTGACTATTTTAAATATGGACAATCAATTTTATTAGTTCTTTATATGTTTATTGGAACTTGTATGAATGATGTAGGGGCATATTTTATCGGAGTTTTATTTGGTAAACACAAGATGTGCCCAAGAATTTCTCCAAAGAAAACATGGGAAGGTTTTGTTGGCGGACTTGTTATATCAACAGTTTTCTCTTTCGGATTTGCTCTCATTATGGATTTATGCGAGGTCCCATTGTTGCCTGGAGTTTTAGACTCAGCACATTTTTATAATATAATCATTTTGTCTTTATTAATGCCAATATTTTCTGTTTTCGGCGACTTACTATTTTCACAGATTAAAAGATATTTTCATATTAAAGATTTTGGTACAGCACTTAGAAGTCATGGTGGCATTTTAGATAGATTAGATTCAATCTTAATTACTTCGATAATGATGGCTATTATGATTGAATTTATGTCGCATAATTGGAACGTTTTACAATAAATGAAAAACGTTTTATTGCTTGGGGGTGGTGGTTCGATAGGCACCCAATCTATCGATGTAATTTCAAAAAACCCTGCAAAACTCAACTTAATTGGAATTTCTTTTGGAGATAGAGTCGAAACTTTACCTTCTCTTATTAATAATTTTCCTTCTTTAAAATATGTTTGTTTCAAGAATGAAAAAGATTTTTTATACTTTAAAACCATTTATAAAGATATTAATTTTTATCACGGGAATGAAGGCTTAATAAATATAATAAGTGATTCTAACGCTGATTATGTTTTGAATGCGTTAATTGGTTTTGTCGGCTTTTTGCCTAGTATTAAAACACTAGAATTGAACAAAACATTGTTACTTGCAAATAAAGAAAGTTTAATTGTCGGTGGCACTTTAATAAATGATTTATTAAGTAGTGGCCATGGAAAATTATATCCAATCGATAGCGAACATGTAGCCATTGCAAAATGTCTTTTTAATGGCAAAGGAAAAGATATTGAAAAGATCTTAATCACTGCTAGTGGTGGACCATTCTTTGATTGGAAATTAGAAAATTTCAAAAACATTACAGTTAAAGATGCCCTAAACCATCCAACTTGGTCAATGGGCAAAAAAATAACAATTGATAGTTCCACAATGATGAATAAGTGTTTTGAAATCATTGAAGCACATCATTTATTTCATGTTTCAAGTGATATGATTGAACCGATTGTTGATAGAAAAAGTTATGTACACAGTATGGTCAAATTCAAAGATGGAACGATGCTTCTTCAAGTTGGCCCAAGCGATATGAGAGTACCTATTTCTTATGCTTTATTTGAAGGTATACCAGAAAATGGCAAATATTTTAATGATGTTGAGGAAAATACTGAGTCAAAATACCTTTTTAAGAATATGGATTATGAAAAATTCCCTCTAATAAGATATGCAAAATATGTTCTTGATAAAGAAGGTAATTCTGGTGCAGCATTAAATGCAGTAAACGAGGAATGCGTTTATGCTTTCCTTGATAAAAAAATCAATTATATTGATATAATTTCTATTATTGATAAAATTATGAAAGTTTATCAATTTATTGATAAACCTACGTTACAAGATTTGTTAGATACGGATTCTCAGGTTAGAGAATTAACAAGGAGAATAATAAAAGAATATGAAAATTAATATTTTTCTAAATTTAAATACAATGTTATCTATTTTATTATTTTTGATCGCATTAGGCGTTTTAGTCTCGATACATGAACTTGGACATTTTATTGCTGCTAAGAGTTTTAAAGTATACTGTTCAGATTTTTCTATCGGTTTTGGTCCAAAAATTTTAAAACTAAAAAGAAAAACTGGTGAAACTACTTTTTCATTAGGAATTGTCCCTTTTGGTGGCTATGTTTCTATGTATGGTGACGAAAATGACGATAACGATGCAATAGTAGATGTACCAAAGGAAAGAAGTTTGGCAGGAATTAAAAGATATAAAAGAATTATTATCATGAGCGCAGGCATTATAATGAACTTTGTCTTAGCTTATATTTTGTTTTTTATTAGTGCTTCATGCTTTCCACAAACCATTGTTAACTCTTTTTATGAGGTAGACAAAAACCAAACTTCATTAACTGTTCATGCTGGAAATCCTAAATTTGGAAATAATGATGAATTTTTAACTAAAGCTTTTATTTATGAAAACGGAAATTTTGTTAGCGCGACAAAAGATACAATAAATCAAGGAAATATTATTTATTATTTATCAAAGGAACCTTTTTCTGCTAATGGTGATTCTGAAACAGGCGATAAATATGTAGCAACATTGAATTATCAGTTATCAAGCTTAAAAGAAACCGATGTTTCAAAAAATATTGTTCTATATAAAGCAGATTTAGAAAATGTTGTTGATGGATATACAATGATTAAAATTGAAGAAGGTAAGGCTGTCAAATATGAACATTCAAACAATGACACCTTTAATTTTGATATATATTATGCTCATGCAAAAAGTAATGATGCAATTACTAACCCAAGTGAAGCAGAAAATCTAACATATGAGACTGAAATTGATGATGAAGGCAATGAAAAGATTAAAAAATATTCTGCTTCTTTATCTTTGAAGTCTGAAAATGGCGAATTTTCACCAATTGGAATAAGTTTCTCAAAATATGAATATTGGTACGGATGGAAGAGTTTTGAAGTTGCTGGCCAATATTGGGCTAAATCTACAACTGTTATCGCAGAAGCATTATTCAATTTATTTGTTGGTCAAGGTTGGGATCAATTAGGCGGTCCAATTGCTATTTTTTCTCAAACTACTCAAATATTAGAAAATAATCCTTTCTATATGTACCTTAGAACATGGGGCATGATTAGTGTAAATTTAGCTTTGTTTAATCTTTTACCATTCCCTGGTTTAGATGGATGGCAAATTTTAGTAGAAATAATCGAAGGCTCTGTTAATGGCATCAAAAAAATTAGATATAAAGCTAAAAAAGATAAAAATAAAAATGAAAATAATAACAGTGATGAAAATGTTGATTTAAATAATCATGAGGTAGTTTCAATTACATCAAATTCAAATTTAAATATAGGTAATTCAGAAGATGATTCTTATAAAGAATGGAAAATTTCACCAAAAGTTAAAGCAATTGTTTCATATGTTGGCTTAGGAATTTTATTTTTGTTTATGGCTTTTGTAATTGTTAAAGATATCATAGGATTGTTCTAATATGTTAGATAGAATGATTAGATTCCTTCATAGCATCGGTATAGATGACTATGAAAATTACGATTTAGATTTTGATAAAATAACAAAATCTCAATTTTTTGATAATGGTTTTTCTTTTGTTATTAAAAAAGATTCGCCTTGGAATCCTTATCAAGCTGATCATTTTATTAGCGGATTAAATAAACTCAAATATCAATATGAAATTCTTTTTATATACAATTGTGATTTTGATGAAAAATCATTAAACGAATTAATTGTTTGGTGGTATTTTAATAACGTAAGAAAGGAATTAAAAGCTAATTTTTCTTTTACGAATAATCAAATCAAATATATATTTCAAAATGAACTAGAAAACTTAGAATTTTCAAAAAATATTGAGGATTTGCAGGATTTTTTGAATTTTTTGAACTATCCAATTAGTGTTTCTTGCGAATTAAAACAAGAAAAAAATGAAGAGAATTATGTGTTAGACGACTCAAAATTTGACATTAAAAAGATTGAAGAAGAGGCAGAAGTTGAAGCACTAAATTCCCTTAAAGAAACTTATGAAAATCGAGTTTTTGATGAAAGACAAAAGTTATTATTTAAAAAAGGGGATTATCAACATGTTGACATTTCAGAAATAGATTCAAATAGCGGAAATATTGAATTCCAAGGTTTTATTTTTGAATGTACAATAAAAGATACTAGAAAAGGTGGCAAAATAGCATCTGTTGGTGTTGGAAAAAAAGGACACCCTGATGCAATTTATGTAACCTTTATTTCTAATGAAAAAAATCTAAAAAAAGATGATTTTGAATCTTTGAATGCAATTGGTAAAAATATTTGCGTTAAAGGAAAAGCAGATCTTGATCGTTTTAAACGCAATTTATATGTCATGGGTCATTATTTTGAAATTCTACCTGATGATGAACCAAGAAAAGATTTATCAAATGAAAAAAGAGTTGAACTTCATTTACATTCTAAAATGTCTGAAATGGATGCTGTTTCAACAATTAGTGATTATTGTAAACTTGCTAAGTCAATGGGACATAAAGCAATTGCTATAACAGATCATGGCGTTGCGCAAGCATTTCCTGAAGCACAACAAGCTGCTAAAAAGTATGGAATAAAAATGCTTTATGGTAGCGAAGTTTATATGATAGAAGATTATTTTACAGGTTGCCTTAATCCTTCAAACGCTAGAATTAGTGATGCTACCTATGTTTGTTTTGACCTTGAATCCACTGGTTTAAGTATTAAATACGATAGAATTACTGAATTTGGTGCTGTAAAAATTCAAAATGGTTTAGTTGTTGATAGATTAGATATATTAATTAATCCTGAAATTGAAATTCCAAAACATATTCAAGAAAAGACTCACATAACTACTGAGATGGTTAAAAATCAACCACCAATTAGAGATGTTATGAATCAAATTCTTGATTTTATCAAAGGCACAATCATTGTTTCTCATAATATTGAATTTGACTATGGCATGTTGAATGAAGCTATGGAAAGAGAAGGCTTTGGATCTTTAAATATGCCTGCAATTGATACTTTAGCTATAAGTAGATATGTTTTCCCTGAGAATAGAGGACATACTCTTGGTCACTTATGTAAACGCCTTGAGATTATGTATGATACAAAAAGTGCACATAGAGCAGATTACGACGCCGAAGTCTTAGCTAAT
>CAMESA010000052.1 GCA_945935945.1 uncultured Mollicutes bacterium
GAGCTTCAGATGCAATAATCGCAACACAATTTGATAAATTTAAGCTTCTAGCGCTTGGTACCATTGGTATTCTGATGGTTTTTTCATAATTTTCTTTAAGAATTTCATGAGGAATGCCAGTTGACTCTCTACCAAACATAAAATAAATGTCTTCAGTAATATCACTGTAGTCATTTTTTGAATAGATATTTTTTGAATATCTAGTGACATAATAAATATTTTTGTCTTTAAAATCTTTATTAAATTCTTCTATTGAATCATAAATTTTATAGTCACTTTCGGTAATGTAATCCATCCCTGCTCTTTTAAGTTCCTTGCTAGAAAAATTAAAAGTAAGTGGTCCGATGATAACCAATTTAATATCAAAAGCCATGCAGGTACGAATAATATTTCCAACATTTGAAGGCTTTTCAGGTCTATATAAAATAATTCCAATCATGTTTAAAATATTAGCACTTTCTCAATAAATTAGAAATATTTTGTAAACAAATTTGACTGTAAAATTTCGAAAAATTTCTAAAAAACCTTGCAGAACTCAACTATTTTTGTTAAAAACTTAGTTTTTTAAATGATTTTAGTTACTCTTTTTTTCTAAATTTTTTACAATCATTTTTTAATCTAAACCAAAAATTAACTAGTACTAAAAAATGTGTATTAATAAAACAATAGAATAAAATAAAAATAACTTTTATAATAAACACACTATGAGGCATGGAATTAAACTGATTTTTGAACATATGACACAAAAAGATGTTAGATCTATTGTGCCTTTAGATGCTGGAATTACAAATGATAATTATCTAATTAACAACGCTTTTGTTTTAAGATATGTTCCAAAAGATGTAGACCCAACTATTGATAGGAAGCTAGAAAAATTAGTTTACGATAAAATCGAGCCTCTTGGTATTAGCGAAAAACTATATATTTTTGATGAAAAAACAGGTATTAAAATAACAAGATTTGTTCATTCTTCTCGTTTTTACAAAGTTACTCCAACAAATGAACAATTGATCTATGTATCTAAAGCTCTTAAAAAACTTCACACATCTTCAATTGATGTTGGAAAAAGCTACGATTTATATAAAAAATTAAATTTTTATAAAAAATTTGCAGATAAATCTGAATATTTGGACCAAAAATTTGAAAAAATGGTCATTAAGGAAGCAAAAATAATTGAGGAAAATGAGCCAATTGTCCTCTGTCATAATGATCTTGTTGTTGGAAATTTACTATTCAAATATAATGGCGTCACAATTATCGATTGGGAATACGCTTCAATGAATTATGAAATTTTTGATTTGGCTTCTTTTGTTAGCGAAAATAATTTATCTGACGAATCAACAACATTCTTTTTAAAAAAATATTACGGATATAAATATTCAAACTTAAAAAAGAAAAAAGTCGAAAGTTATTCTCGACTATTAGATATTTTATTTTATTATTGGGCTATTTATTACTATAAAAAAAGAGAAAACCGCATATATTTCAATATAGCGGTTGATAAATTAAACAGAATTAAAAACTCAATTATGAGTTTAAAAAATTTCTATTAAAACTTTGTAACTTTATATAATTCAATTGCTTCCTTGATGACTTTTTTAGCAGCATCAACGCCTTCTACTTCTCCAGTAGTTACAGTTTTGTTTTCAAGATTTTTATATACATCAAAGAAATGCTTGATTTCATCGCCTATATGATTTGGTAAATCATTTGCATTTTTATAAGTGTTGTAAAATGGATCATCGACTGCTACAGCAATAATTTTTGAATCTCTTTTTCCTCCATCAAACATTTCAATCACACCGATTGGTCTACAATCTACAACTGTTAATGGTATTAAAGGTTCACTGCATAAAACAAGCACATCAAGAGGATCTCCATCATCACAAAATGTTAATGGGATGAAACCATAATTGTGTGGATAGTGTGTTGATGTATATAAAATTCTATCTAAACGGATGAGACCTCTTTTTTTATCTAATTCGTATTTCGCTTTACTTCCCTTTGGAATTTCGATAATTGCTTTGAATTTATTTTCAGAAATTTCTTCTAAAGAAAATTTAGAAAAAATTTCCAATAACCCTGCAGAACTCATATATTTTCTCCAAAATCTTTATTTTTTACCTCTAACGAATTCATCAAATTCAAGTAATTCATCAAGAGTTAAAAACTTTGCCATAAAGAATAAATCACCCATATCATCACGAAGAGCCATTGGGTATTCTCCATAATAGCAAATGTTATTACGATATTTTTCAAGAACTTCTTCTTTTGTGTGAGCATATTCTAAATTGTTTCTTCTTGAAGGCGCACCAGCAAAATATTTCTGATGTCCCATATATTGTCTGTTTTCATCAAAAGCTATTGAATCAGCAAAGATTTCATAACAATTTGTTGAATTAGCAAAGTTAATTAAATCAGGGGTATATGCTCCAGCTGGTCTCATATTTGCTTCAAGTGGAACAATTGTACCTTTTTTACCTAAATATGGGTGATCAGATTTAAGCACGAACCATTCAAGATGGAAAAATCTATTTTTAACACCAAATGATTTAAGTGCGCGAATACCCATATCAACTAAAACTGGATCAACTTCTGGAACACAATAATACAAATCATCTAAACCATTTAAGACAATCTGGCTATTATCATTAACAAAAATATTGCTTGTATAGAAAATTGGCTCACTTCTTGAATTTGTAACGCCGTCGAAAGAAATAATTTGACCATCAATGAATTCTTCCATGATATAGATTTTGTTTCTATCTCTATTATGTAAAAAATCTTCGAGTTGATCTTCTGTTTTAATTTTTCTAGTATCTTGCGCGCCAACTCCATTGTCAGGTTTAACAAAAACAGGATATCCGACTTCTTTAACAAAGTTTCTTACTTCATCATCGTTAATAACCAAAATAAATCTTGCACATTTTAAACCTGCATCTTGATAATATTTCTTTTGAAGACTTTTTAATTTGTATTTTTCAATTTCATCAACTCTAGGTCCGTTAACAACATTGAATTCGCTTCTTAATCTAGCATCTCTTTCAAGCCAAAATTCATTATTACTCTCTAAAAACTCAATTTCGCCATATTTATTTTTAAAATACTCGACTGCACGTTTTTCATTATCATAATTTTCCATTCCAGGACAAAAATAGTATTCAGTTAACGAAAATTTGCATTCATTATTAAGTTCTTGGTATGGGCAATCGCCAATTCCTAAAACATTAAATCCCCTATTTTTTAAAGCAAGACAAAAACGCCAATAACTTGATGGAAAATTTGGCGAAACAAAAATAAAATTTCTCATTCATTTATCCTCTATCTAATTGTATTTTACTTTAAAAGTTTTAATCTGTTAATCGCTTTTTTAAGTGAAAACAATGCATTTTCATAAGTTTCATCGTTTTCATTTGTGCATAATTTTAATTTTTGTTCCGCAATTCTTTTTCTTTCCAAAATGCGTTCTTTATCAAGTTCGCTTTGTTCTTCAATCGTATCAGCTAATATCAAAGCTTTTTTGTTTTTGAACTCTAAAGTTCCACCACTAATACAATAATATTTTACTTGATTATTACTTTTGGTATAAAAAATACCAATATGTAATAGAGCCGCAAATGGTGTGCGATTAGGAAGAATGCCTGTCACGCCACTCAATGGAATATCAAAATATATCTCGTCGACTGAATCTTCGATAATTTTTCCATCAATTGAAATAATTTTTAACTCAATTTTATCCTTCATTATTTCATACCATTAGCTTTTTCGACGACATCTTCGATTGTTCCACAATACAAAAATGCGCTTTCAGGCAATTTATCATAATCACCACTTAAAATTGCTTTAAATGATCTAATTGTATCTGATAATTTAACGTATCTTCCTTTATATGGAGTGTATGCTTCAGCAACATGGAATGGTTGAGATAAGAAATTTCTGATTCTTCTTGCACGATTTACAATAATTTTGTCGTCTTCTGTTAATTCTTCCATACCTAAAATTGCAATAATATCTTGAAGTTCTTTATATCTTTGAAGAATTGACTGAACACCACGTGCAACTTGATAATGTTCTTCCCCAATTACTTTAGGATCTAGAATATTTGAACTACTTTCTAATGGATCGACTGCTGGATAAATTCCTAAACTTGCAATTCCTCTATCCAAAACTGTTTTTGCATCTAAGTGTGAGAAAGTTGTAGCTGGTGCAGGATCGGTTAAATCATCAGCAGGAACATAAACTGCTTGAATTGATGTGATTGAGCCACTTCTTGTAGAAGTAATTCTTTCTTGCAACTGACCCATTTCAGTGGCTAATGTTGGTTGATAACCAACTGCACTTGGCATTCTTCCAATTAAAGCACTAACTTCACTACCAGCTTGTGTAAATCTAAAAATATTGTCTATAAAGAATAAAACGTCTTGATGTAAAGAATCTCTAAAATATTCAGCCATAGTTAGAGCACTCAAAGCGACTCTCATTCTAGCTCCAGGGACTTCGTTCATTTGACCATAAACTAAAGATGTTTTATTGATAACTCCAGTTTCAGTCATTTCATGATATAAATCATTTCCTTCTCTTGATCTTTCACCAACTCCAGCAAAAACTGAAATACCATGTTGTTCAGTAGCAATATTATTGATTAATTCTTGTATTAAAACAGTTTTTCCAACTCCAGCGCCACCAAAAAGGCCAACTTTTCCACCTTTTACATAAGGACAAAGCAAATCAATGACTTTAATTCCTGTTTCAAGAATTTGTGTATGAGGCTCTTGCTCTTCAAAACTTGGAGCTTCTCTATGAATTGGAAGTTTTATTGCTTCTTCTAATTTAGAATTATCTTCAATATCATCAATTGGTTCCCCTAGCACGTTAAACATTCTTCCTAAAGTTGCATTTCCAACAGGAACTGAAATAGGAGCATGAGTATTTATGACTTTCATGCCTCTATAAACACCTTCAGTTGGTGCCATTGCAACACAACGTGCAGTATCATCGCCAACATGTTGAGCAACTTCAAGAACTAATTTTCTATCTTCAAGTTCAACATATAATGCGGTTAAAATTGATGGTAAAACACCATCAGGAAAACGTACATCAATAATTGGTCCAACTGCTTGTACTAAAATACCATTACCACTTTCTTTTCTTGTAACATTTTTCATATTCTAACCTCACTTGTTCAAACTTCCAGCAACTACTTCAGTAATTTCTTGTGTAATTGCTGCTTGTCTTGCTTTGTTAAATTGAATTTTTAATTTATCAATAAGTTCACTTGCATTCTTATCTGCATTTTCCATAGCGTTTCTTCTACTAGCTTGTTCGCTTAAAAAACTTTCAAATAATTTTATATAAATCGTCGAAACAACGAACTTTTTGGCAACTCTATGAGCAAAACTTGCAATATTTGGATCATAATCACCTGGATTTAATTTAGTTTTTTCGACAAGATCAAAAGTAATTGGCAATAAATCAAAGGATTTGACTTGGAAAGAAATAGCATTTTTATAATGTGTATAAAGTAGTACTATCTTTTTAAATTTCTTCTCCTTAAACAATTTAAACAGATACTTTTCTAGAATTCTAATTTTGCTAATTTCTAAGTTTTCCATGATATTTACGAATTTATCATGAATAATAAGATCTTTTTCGTTTTTCAAAAGGTTGTAGCCTGTTGTTCCAATAGGTAAGACTTCGTCTCCATTTTTATATAAATTAGTAAAAGTTTTTATAACATTGTAATTGTAAGAACCACAAAGTCCAAGGGAAGAGGTAACAACAACATAAAGAATTTTTTCACTATTATGATTTTCATTTAAATAATATCCATCAACATTTTCACCTTTTGCAGCACTCAAAACATTGTTGGTAAGCTCTTGAATTGAATTAAAGTATAAATCTCGAGCGTGAAATTCTCTTTGAAGTTGCGAAAATTTAACGCTAGAAACAAGTTTCATTGCGCTTGTAACTTTTTTAGTTGATTCAATTGTCTGAATTCTTCTTTTAACTTTGTTTAAATTTTGGGCCATTAATTAAGAACCTTTTTCTCTTCAATATAGCTTTCGATTACTTTTTTCATTTCAGCTTCTAATTCATCGCTTAAAATGTGTGTTTTATTGATTTCATTTATGATATTTTTATTAAATTTAGAAATATAAGAATATAAATCGTTTAAAAATGGCTTAACATCTACATCTTTTAATACATCTAAATATCCATATTTTGCAGCAAAAATTTCAATAACTTCTCTATCAACACTGTATGGAGCATATTGTTCTTGTTTTAAAACTTCTTCTAAAATATGTCCATGATTGATAATTTTTCTTGTACTTTCATCAATATCGCTTCCAAATTGAGCAAAAGATTTAAGTTCATGATAATTTGCAAGATCCATTTTGATTGAACTTGAGACTTTTTTCATAACTTTAAATTGTGCTGCACTACCAACACGGCTAACAGATAACCCAGTATCAATTGCTGGACGTTGGCCTGCATTGAATA
>CAMESA010000053.1 GCA_945935945.1 uncultured Mollicutes bacterium
TTATATGCTAAATCAAGAGGTGTCGAGCCATTTGGTAAGTCAATAACCTTTCCTTTTGGTGTGAAAACATAAACATTAGCTTCAAAAATATCTTTTGAAAGAGATTCCATGTATTCAGTAGCACTTTTATCTTTTGAATCACTATTAATTGATAAAAAATCTCTAAACCAATGTAGTTTTTCTTCAATTTCTTGTTGCTCTTGTTTTGGAGAATAATGTGCATTTTCTTTATATCTCCAGTGAGCAGCAACTCCAGTTTCAGCAATTTCATCCATTTCTTTAGTTCTAATTTGAACTTCAAAAATATTACCATCGCCAGCAATGACTGTTGTATGTAAAGATTGATACATATTTGGTTTTGGCATTGCAATATAATCTTTAAATCTACCAGGAATTGGCTTAAAGTGAGCGTGTACCAAACCTAAAATTTCATAACAATTTATCTCAGTTTCTGTGATAACTCTTAAAGCTAAAAAATCATAAATTTCATCAAAAGAATGACCTTTAATGTACATCTTTTTATAAATTGAAAATATCGATTTAATTCGAGATTCTATTGTAAATTTAATATTTGCTTCAATCAAAATATCAGCAATTTTTTTCTTTAAATTATTTAAAGCTTTTTGTCTATATTTTACTTTTTCATTTAATAATTTTTGGATCTCATTAAACTCAGTTGGTTTTTCAATTCTTAATGATAAATCTTCTAATTCGCTTTCAACCCTATAAATACCTAAACGATGAGCAATTGGAGCAAAAACTTCCAATGTTTCACGAGCAAGAGCGTGTAGACATTCAGGTTTTAAAGCATCAATTGTTCTCATATTGTGAAGTCTATCAGCGAGTTTAATAATAATGACACGAACATCTTTTGCCATACCTAAAAAAATTTTACGATGATCTTCAGCTGCAAATTCTTCTTCAGTTCTATGAGATAGTTTCATTCTTTGAATTTTGGTTAATGCATCAACGATTTTTGCACAATCTTCACCAAATTTTTCATTAATTTCTTGAATTGTTGTATCTGTATCTTCAACAACATCATGCAAAAATGCCGCAGCAATTGTTGTTGGCCCGCCTTGAAGTTTAGCGCAAATATAAGCGACTTCTATTAAATGTTGTAAATAAGGTTCACCACTTTTTCTAAAAATTCCATCATGTTGAACTTTTACAAGATCATATGCTCTTTGAATCAAATCTCTATCATTTTCATCATGAATATATGCAAAATAAATTTCTTTTACATCTTCAAAGGTATGCATTGTATATCCACCATTTGGCTGAATTCCACTTGCATTATTCTCTTTTTTCGTTTCATCAACAGTAAAAGCGCCTTCTCTAATAATTTCTTCCATAAGTTCAATCCCCTTTTAATTATTTCACAAAATCTATAACTTTCAATTGAACTGATTTTGATCCGCGAAATTCATTAAGTGAAAACTCGCACAATAACGAGGCAATATCGTATTTTTCAATCTCTTTATCATAAGAAAAATAAGCAATTGAATATAAATTATTCTTAAAAAGCAAATGTTTGCCATCATTTGTCTTTTTAAAATTTGATATTACAAAATCTTTTAATAAGAAAAGTGGTTTTTCATGGCCTTGTCCAAATGGTGAAAAAGACATATAAATTTCATAGTTTTTAAGGTTAATTTCCTCATATTCTAATTCAATATATTTATATTGCTTCTCATATGGGGGTATATTTTTTGCAATTTCATAAATAATGTTTTGAAATTTTTCATAATCTTTTATATCTAAAGAAAAACCACCAGCACATTCATGTCCGCCATGAGTTATTAAAACTTCGCTTGCTTTATTTAAAGATTCTGCAACGTTAAAGTTGCTATAACTCCTTGCGCTACCTTTTAATATATTAGGATGAAATCTTTCTGGGCAAAGTACGAATGTTGGTTTAAGTGATTGGGTCATTAAATTTGCAGCAATTAAGCCACTAATTCCTTCATTTTCTGGATTAATATAAAAAATTGCAGGTTTTGTGAAATCAACATCCTCAGTTTTTGCATGAGACAATTCTTTTCTTTTATCGTTAATTTGAAAAATCCAAGGCAAAATTCGAAAATGAGCATTTTCATCAATAAAATATTTCACAATTTTAAATCTAGAATCGTCATTTAAAACACGACAAATAGAATTAATCTTTGGAACGATGAGCAAAGATAGGTCGCTTTCGTTTAAATTTTCTTTTGTATTTCCTAGCAAATCAAAAATTTGTGAAAATTTATGTTTATTTATAGCTTTTAAGCCTTCTTTTACAATTAATGAATTATATTCTTGCAAAATCATGACATCGCTAATTGTTGAAATTGCACCTAAAGACAATAAATATGGATTTATATATTCAAGGTAAGCCCATGAAAAATAAAAAGAAACCACTCCTGCACTGATATTATACTTACCAAAATTAACTAAATCTGGGTGAACAATGTATTTTGCATTAGGTAATTTTTCGCCAACATTATGATGATCAAGAATAACACATTCAATTCCAAGAGAATTTGCGTAATCTATTTGTTCGATTAAACTGATTCCGTTATCCACTAAAATTATAATGTCATAACCTAATTTTTTAAATTTATCGATGTTGTTTATGGTCAAACCATAACCATCAATTTCTCTATTTGGAATATAAAAACCAGGACGATATTCAGATCCATACATCAAAGTTAAATAAATTATTGAGGTTGACATAATTCCATCGCAATCATAATCTCCATAAATAAGAATTTTCTTATTTTGCTTTATGGAATCTTTGATATAGTTTGTCACTTCTTTCAAATTTGGAAAACGAGAAAATTTAGGGATATCAATAAGTGATTTCTCCTTGTTTTTCAAATATGAACTATAATCAAGTTCGTAATATGTCAATAATTTATCTAAAAATGAAGTCATAAATATTAAAAAGGGAATTTCTTCCCTTCTTTAATTAGTCATTAATTCCAATAAAGATAGCTTCTTGTGGGCCATCATCATCAGCTTTTTGTTTACCTTTTTTGTTAATAACGATATTTGGTTTTTTGCTAAATATCTTCTTAAAAGATCTAGAGAAGAACATTTCGATTGGTAATGCTGTTCCTTTAATTAATATTGAGGATAAAATCAAAGAAACAATGAAATATAAAAGTGTGTAACCTTGCAAAGATGTTGAGAAGAAGAAACTAATAACGATAAATATTGCAAATAATGCGATATTAAATACTAATTTATATGTAATATTTGCTGAATATTCGAATTTTTCTTGTCTCTTATCAAGATCGGAAAGTTCTTTTTTGTTTTCTCTAACAAGAGCTTGTTCATCAATAAAGTAAAGTGCAAATGAAATATAAGTTAATAAAGTAATTAAAAGTAAACCAAGAGTTAATTCACTTGTGAAATTACCTCTAATAAGTGAGAAGATACCAATTGAAATTGTTAATAATGAAGCGCCAACTAATAAAGCAGTTAATGCTTTTGATGGGCCAAATCTTAAGATAAAGTAAGCAAAAAGAATTGCGACTGTAATTGCTGCTGCAATTGCAACATCTTTGTTATTGAAATCATCACTAACATTCTTAGTTTCGTTGATTGAAACAAGATAGTTTGTATCTAATTTTGATTGAATTGATGTTTTGATGACATTTCCAAGTTTATCAGCAACTTTTGAATCACCATTTGAGTAGTAAACAGAAGTATCAAAATCGTAATTTGATCCTAAATCAACAACAAAATAATATTCTCTGTATTTAATTGGGTTAGTTTCACCAGCCAAATATTCATTGTAATAAGAATCAACAGAAATCGAGTCAGCTTTAAAATATTTAGTGTTTAAATCTTGATCCTTATAAATATCATTAAATGCTTCTTCAATTTTTAAAATCTTATTGTCGACGATAAATTCATCATTAGCATTAACTAAATTGTATTGGACAGTAACTGAATTGTATTTTGGTGTTTCTGTTGAATTGTAAATATTTCCATTAACAATTTGGAAAGTTGTAATTCCAACAATTGAAGCAACAAGCAAAACAAGACCAGCGATTCCGTAAACTTTAAATGTACGTTTTGAATCACCGCGTTTAAATTCATCAAAATATTTTGCTTTTTCTTCTTTTGTTAAATCAGGGATTAATTTTGGTTCGATTTGAAGTACTCTTGGATGTTTTGAAGCAAAATCAGAGTTATATAGGAACCACGAGAAACCTCTAAAGACAATTCCACTCAATAAAACATTGATAATTGCACCAATAATTGTGATTCCTCCAAATGCAATTAAGTTTGCGTTTTGGATTAAATAGCATGTTAAACCTAAAATTACAGTAATAACTGATACATCAAGTAATAACCATGTGTTTTTCTTACCACTTTCTTGATAAGCTTTTTTGAGAGCTTTGCCAGCGTAAACTTCTTCTTTTGCTTTATGCATAAATTGAATTGTTGTGATTAATGTTATTAATGCAACACCAAATAAGCCAATAATTGTACCAATATTAAATTCATTTCCTAAGAAATTAAATAAAGCAAGTGAACCGATTACGTTGCCTAAAGATAATGCAAAACTTAAAATTCCTGCTGCTCCATAATGTAAAATTAAGAATAAAAATACAATAATTGCAGCAATAATTGTTGAAATTAATAAAGTTGATAAATTAACTGAACCAGCACGTTTTAAATATTCTTTAAATGGAGAAACTGTGTTTGTTCCTTCGTTAACTTTTGATTCATTAATTAAAGTAATTTGATATTTGTAATCACTTGAATTTAATTTATTCATTAGAATATTTGCTTTTCTATAAGCTAATTTTGGGTCAGTTTCTTGAACATTATAAAGAGAATAAGATGTTGTAACATCTAAACAACCTTCACCATTTGCTGCTCCAAGATTATAAAATGAAAAATAAATTGATTCATAAATCTTTTTATTTTGGTCTTCACTTGAAAGAGAAGAATCATAATCCCAATAGATTTTTGATGGCTCTGCAGCATCAAAATAAGTTAAAACGTAATTATGAAAATTATCATTTGTGATATTTCCGTTGCTGTTATTTAATAAACCTTCAAGTGTAAAGTCATTTAACCAGTTGTTTAAAACAAAAATTGCCTTTTTTGGGTCAACTTTTGGTGTTTCTTCTTCTTCAGATGTTGATTCATCAGCTTTTCTAATTGTATTACCTAATAATTCACCTGCATTTCTATTGCTATCGGAGTCGCTACTTGTTTGAGTAAGTGATTTAATTGCATTATTAAACTCTTCTGGAGAATTTAAATCCATAATAACATAAGGATAGTTGTCTCTATACTCAACTCTTGCTGTTCCAGGTTTTAAAAATGTGGAATTAGAAGGTTTTGCACCGTTATAAATTTCAGATGCGCTAAAACCAAATGAATATTCTCCATCGTAAGTTTTTGCCATTAATGAATTTGAATAAGTTAAAAAATCAATAACATCTGTATAAATGTTTTGACTGTCTTTAAATGTTAATTCAATAATATCGTCATTAATTGTTGCAAGTTGGTATCCAGTAATTCCAGCTTGTCCTAATCTAACTTTGAATTCATTTGAAATATCTTCAGCTGGTGTATTACCGTTTTCATCATAAGTTAAACCATTGTTTGTTCCATCAGAAAACTCACTAGAGCTAACTTGCTTGTTACTCACTTTGAAAACATATTTGTTAGAAGAAGAATAATCACCGCTGCCATTCGTGCCTAAAATTGTTGGAACAACTCCAACTAAAACTGCAGTCACAACTGACACACAAAGCGATAAATATCCTGCAAATCTTTTCATATAATACCTCACGATTTATAAATAAATTTATAAATATACTTGCATATTTTACTACAAAGACAATTAAAACACAAAAGAATAATAATTATTTTTCTTCTTTTTTTGGCCTCGAAATTTGTTGAATTTATGAAAATAATATGAAAATTTTTTCATTCATTTTCATTGCGATATTTTCACTTATTTTTGAAAACAAAACTTTATCAAAATAATGAAAAAAAGCCTAAAAAATTACATTTTTTGATAAAAATCACGATTTTATGTTATTCCAATAAAATAATTTACCTCTATCAGTTAAAATTCTTCCCCTTCTAGTTCTCCTAATAAATCCAATTGAAACTAAGTATGGCTCAGAGTTTTCTTTGATGTTGTAAACGTTTTCATTAATTAAACTTGCAATTGATTCTAAACTAGTTGGTTGATCTTGGAAATTTTCATACAAAGTTGCAATTACTTTTTTGTCAAAATCGTTGATTCCGTATTCATCAATTTTGATAAATTTAAAGAATTTTTCAACGACTTCAAGATCAACTTTTGATATCTTGAAATACAACAAATAATCTGAAAATCTGCGTAATAAATTGTTCAAAATTCTTGGATTATTTTTGGTTCTAGCGGCGAAAAATTTTGCAC
>CAMESA010000054.1 GCA_945935945.1 uncultured Mollicutes bacterium
TCTACACCTTTCAATGGTTTCCCGATTGACTTGGTTCGGTATTGTCATATTATTTTATTAGATTTTAATATTTCAGTTAGCTTTGCTTTTACTTCATTTTTGTCGTATTTTTGAATATATCTTATTCTCAATAATGGGATGTTTTTGTTTTTACAATACTCATTTTTTATTTCGTCATTAAACTGTATTGCTTTAAGATCATCGTCAGTCATATTGAATTTTTTATAAAAATGATGCATTCCATCATATTCTATTAATGATTGTAGTTCATTGTTTTTGAAAATAGCAAAATCAAAAGGCAATTTTCTCTTATTTTTACAATCATCAAATCTATACTGTTCTTCAAATTCAATATTATTTTCTATTAAAATTTCTCTAATAATCTCTTCACCTATTGAACGATAACAGTGTGGACACCTTGTACCTTGAACTATAAAATCATAAGCTACTGGATAAAAGGTTTTACCACATTTATCATGGAGTAATTCTATTTTATTTTTTGATCTAGTATACCCACTAATAATTGTATAACCTTCCGTAGCGCAAATTTCTTTCAATTCATTTTCTTTGCTATAACGATTTGCATATGATTGAGAACTTCTTAAATATCTTTCATTTGGACACCGTTGACCTCTTAAAAAGGCTTTTGGAACCATTTCGAAAACATTTCCACAGGTATTATGTCTTAGTTTTATTTTGGTGCGATTATTTTGATATTCACCTACGACTGCATATTCGTCACCAACCAATTCAAAAACCTCTTTTTTAAATTGGTCAATTGTTTTTCTTTTAGAACATAAAAATCTAGCTTTTTGTCTATATGATTTTCTCATTTCGTATCACCTGTAAAACATTTTACTGTTCGACAAATAATACTATCCTAATAAAATAACTTAGAGTTTCACCGAATTTAAGTGATTATTGACATGAATTTCTTCATGAAAGGGCATCAAGTTTACCCGCATTGGCCATTAATCCTAATGCTAAACTTACCTCTGATACATTATATCCCATAGCTCCTGCTAATGGTGCTACGTTTTTAAATGCCTCACCTAACATTTCAACCGTTGTATTTGATGATGCACTTGTTTTCGCTAAAACGTCACAAAAACTTGACGCATCTTCGGCTTTTAATCCGAATGCTGTTAAGGAATCCGTCACAATATCCAATTATGTTATCGTAAAGGTTTTTTATCCTCTACTTCTTATGGTTTCCCATAAGTTCAGCATACATTTTCATCTTCAGCTTTACCTGGTCAGATGTCGGTCACTCTTGGAAATATTTTAGTCTATATTTAATATTAAATATAGGATCAATTTCTATGCGTTACGATGGTCAAGACGCTTTAATTTCTTGACTTATCTCGATGTTAGCATGACTAATAAATTTATCAGTTTTAGCCTTCTTCGATATTGACCGATATTTTTAGAATAGCATTTCTGCTAAACTGTCCAATTATTTAGACGCTAATGACAATTCCATTCCTGCAGCAGTAGCAAGGTCTAATACGGCAGGGAGTCCAGTCATTGACTGATTTGCGTCCCAACCTGCTAGCTTTAATGTTACCGTATCAGCTCTTTATCTGATACTTCTTGTGTTTTCACACAAGTTCGGACTATATCATCACCCTCACCATAATGTGTTAGGGTGTCATGCGCTCTTGTCCATTTCGCCATATAATACATATATTACTTAGGTTACTCTGATTAGTCTCTGAACGTTCCGACAGTTTCCTAGTCGGCTTCGCTTATGGTTGACATATTCTAATAGAACTTAGTGTCCCATAAATTCACATGATGTTTTTTGAATAGTGTTTCCACTAAACCGTCCCTAGCTTTTAAGACATGTAATACAATGCGTCCGCTGCTTCTTTTGCTGTAAATTCAGTAGTCGCTCCCATTTCCCTAGCTTTCTCTGTTAATGCTTCAAGTTCATCACTTGTTGCACCACTTACAGCTTGAACATTCTTCATTGACTGGTCAAAATCCATTGCAGCTTTAACAGCATAAGTTCCAAATCCAGTGATTGCTAATGATAGTGGAGCTGTTGCAGAAGAAATACCTTTGAGTGTATTCCCCATTGACTCAAATTTTTTCGCCATATTGTCTAATGGCATACGTTTCATTGCTATTTCTAATTCTTGTAATTCTTTATTAGCTGAATTTAAAGCTCTCTCAGTTTGTTCCACACCTCTACGCATATTGTTATAATGTGTAGTTGCACTTTCGACAGCTTTATTAGCTTTCTCCATTTCTTCTGCTGTGGTTTCTGTACTATTGGCTAATTCAGTTTGTTTAGCTTTTGCATTACTTAAACGTGTACTAGCATCTTTTAATTTAGTGTTATATGCCTGTAATTGTGTCTGCAATCCATTAATCTTCGTTTTAGTAAGATCAACTTTAGTAGCCATATTCTGCATATCTTTATTAAAGTTACCAGTATTCGTATCTACCGATTTCATTTGAGAATCAAGGTTTTTTAATTCCTTCTTCAATTCGGTAATTTGCTTAGTGGCATTAGAATTTTCTATTCCTAAGACGCACAAGTAAATCAATACTCATGTTTTTCACATCCCTTCTATATTAATAGACAAAAAAAGAGTAGCGAAAAGGCTACTCGTCATATTCGTCATAATCATCTGCTCTACCATAAGAAAAGGAGATTGAAGATTGATGTGATTGATCTTGTTTATTATTCTTTTTATTGTTAATGTTTACATATGTAATGATAAAGTCTAAGCAATCTCTGAGTGTCAACAATTCAAATTGTTCTAATGTTCCCCCACATTGCATGAAATTGTATCTTAGTGTGTTTAAATCAAGTTCATTACCTGATTTACCGTTGCTTACTTTCCCTCATCTTTTACAGTTGGATTAAGGTCTTCTAAACACGCAGTCAATTTCGCAATTAATTCATCAGAGTATTTGAAGAAGTTTACATCATTTGCATCAAACCATTCACTTCCGACTGGACGTTTTTCCCCTCTTCTATGCAGACAGTTTCCAATAAAAATTACTGAAATAGTCATTTCCCCTTGTGGAATTAATGGCAATGCTTTATAAAAGTTTAATTTTGGATCAATTTGCTTTAACTCACGCTCAATACCTTTAATTGAAGCGATATTTAAATAAACTTCTAATTCAAATTCTTTATCTTTATCATTTTTAACGACAATATCTTTAATAATCATGTATTTCCTCCCAAAATAAAAAGAGAGGTTAATAACCTCTCTATAAATATTCGCTTAAATATTGTTTTAAACTTTCCTTAGCCTCTTCTTTAGCTTTTTCTACATAGGATTGTTTTTCAGATTTGATCCACTTGGTAAACCATTGGTAGTTTTTTTCGTCTGTCTTATATTCTTGAAACCACAATCCTCGGCTTATGTCCCACTTATCACCTAAGCCTTGATTGGTTAAACCTATTTCATAACCTTTTCTACCTCTCTTAGAGAAAGTGACCATTTCCATAATATCAGCACCGTGAACACTATGTCTTGGTGATTTAGGTGCTATGGTTTGCATATCGTTCAAAACTTCCTTTGCAACTGGTTTTAAGGCTTTCTTCTGCAATTGTGTAACAGTTCTCTCATCACTAATTTTTTCTACTGCATTAATAAGTTCCTGAAGTCCCTCGATTGGCACATCATCACCTCTAATTAATTAAGATTATTTTTCAGCACCATAACATCATCACCAGAAGTCATAGTTGAGTATAATACATTAAACTCTTCATCTTCTAATAAAAAAGCAACTGATAAATCTCCCATTTTTAACTCTAAATCTGAATAATCTGCTTCTTCTAATATAATATTATATAAGTCTACAGAAATGCCTTTATGCAATTCAATTAAATCATCAATCTCATAATTATCATATTCTTCTTCAGAATAAGCATAATAGAATACGACATGTACATTTGAGTCAGATAATACTTCTGCTGTTTTTGTTTGTACAATAAAATCAAAATGATCCATATTAAATTTCTCACTGTATATATCATAGACTTTATCTCGAACTGTTTTGATAAGTTCAAAATTTTTATCACCGTATGTTTGTGATAATCCAGATTGCCTAGCTGTTAAAAATTCTTCTTTTGTTATTCCGTTAGAGGTTTCAGATGTTTCATTATTTTGACCACACCCAAACAAAAGAGTTGAACAAATTAATAAAGTTGCTAATATATTATACTTTCTCATAACATTCCTCCTAATTTTTGGATAACTTATTATATGATTATAAATTAAGTTTTATACAAAAAAAGGAAAAACGTGACGGTTAAATAAAAATAATTTAGTAGACGAAAATTCGTCTACTATATAGATTTATTAACCTTCTGCACCAGTGTATACAGATTTTGTCCATCCTGATACTACACTTGCATCAGCAGACGTATCTAATGAGTCAATTGTAGCAGCAATACGTCCGTCAGCTAATGGAATAGCTTTACCTGAAATTGTAACTTGTGAGTCTGTTACAGAATCAGTTTTAGTTTCTGCTTCTACACCTTCTACAGTTAATTTGCAACGGTAGTAAACTTGATTTAAAGTTCCGTTTTTTGAACCCATTTGACTTAACACTACAACTAATGCAAACTCAGGTTGAACATCATCAGATTTTTCTACCATTACACCTTTTTCAGTGTAATCAGAACCCATTAATGTAGCACGTAATTCAGGAGATAAACGCCCAACTACGATTTCTAAATCAACATCTACAACGTTTTTGAATGTTTCTTCAACAACATCGTTTGAGTACCAAGACATTTCTGAGAAATTCTTTTTACCATTAAATGAAATAAATTGTTTAATTTCTTGTACTGCACCGTAAGTAGGTACACCTGCTTCGTATTTTGTGATTGGTGCAATACCTAAGAACTTAACACCCGAACAATTTTGTTATCTTACTAGCTCTTTATCTAGTAATTCTCATGCTTTCGTCATGAGTTCGGACTATATCATAATCCTATATTAATAGGACTCTCCCTGTTCGTGGATATTTCACCATATAAAAAAAGACTTATAAAAGTCTTAGTTACTTAGGTTACTTTATCTAGTCTCTGCACGTTCCGAATGTTTCCATATCGGCTTCGCTCATGATTGCCATATTCTATATTAGAACTTAGGTTTCCCATGAATTAAAGGAGTTTAGTCATGATGATTACTCATCAAGAGGACTATAGGTTAATCCTTGCCATATTTTTTCACATCACCTTTCTATATTATCTTTTAAGAGCATTAACTAATACTCTTAAAATAAAATCCTTTATATTTCTTTTCAGAATCAACATATCTGTTTATATGTCTCATTTTTACTCCAAACAATTCTTCACTTACCGTTTCACACTCTTTTAGAGAATTAAAGATAAATGATTTTCCTTCACTATTTATTGCTTGAATTTTAATTGGTTTCTTAATACTTGTTGTTTTTGATCCATCGTAGTTACATAAATTCAACGAATTTCCTGAATTTAAATATCTACAAATAGTTGGACGTGAAAGTTTTGTTTTAGACATTATTTGTGACACATTTAAACCATCATTCCATAACTCACAGACACTAACAACAAGTGATTTGATTGCATGTTTACCACATTTATTGAAATCAACTTTAGACAAGTCGAACATTTTATTCAACATAGAATCTTTTATTGATTTTATAATGTAATCGACCTCAGATTTTTCCACATCAATTACTATATAGTTATCAATACCATTATCTTCAGCTAATTTCTTTTTTATTTCATCATTTTGCACAACTTGATTAAGTGTATCGCCACCACATGTTTCAAATGATTTTCTGTAATGTTGCTGACCGTGAACTTCAATAATGGTATTTTCTTTTACTAAA
The DNA here is from genome assembly GCA_945935945.1 of uncultured Mollicutes bacterium. Next base: position 5,851 of record CAMESA010000054.1, read on the forward strand.
TAAAAATCATATCTATATTTACCACACCAGTCGAATTGCTTTTTGCTTAATTGTGGAAAATAATCAATGTTTAATTGTGTAAGAAGATTAGCTATAAATTTTTCTCCAAAACTAATTCCATCTGAACATCTTTCACATCCAAAACCTTGAAATATCAATCTTTGAATTGGCATTTCTTTCACATGTTGACAGTTCGGACATTTAAAAAATAATCTCTTAGTAGAACCATGAGAATATTTTGTTGACTCTTCTTCATTCAAAAAGTATTTGACATATTGTGGGTGTGTTGTTGCTATATCATTAATTCCTTTTTTGATTGTAATTCTCACACCTCTGTCACTCCTTTTTTATAAAATCACAGTAAATGTAGTTGCTGTGATGAACTGTTGTGTATCCTTATGATAATGTGAACCACGATTAACATAAGCATAGCAATGTTCAT
>CAMESA010000055.1 GCA_945935945.1 uncultured Mollicutes bacterium
GCTACAAATACACCGATGGTGCGCTAAACGCGCACCATTTTTCCGTCATATGCATTATCATATTTAGAATAATCAATTCTATATTCATTATCTTTTATTGTATTCAAAAAGTTTTTTTCAATATCATCATTAGATATATATTGAAACGTTCTGTCGTACAATTTAAAATATTTTCCGATGCTTGATGCTTTAGAATTTTTAACAACAAATGAAATTGATCCAAAGTCAATTCCAAAAACACCTCTTCCCATATGTAACAAATTAACTATTTGGTAATTGACAATTAATTCTTTTCTTAATTTTTCAAACGATTTCAAAAATAGTAATGACGGTTGGGTAATCATTGAGTAATACCCTTCACATTTTACTAATTTGCTACATTTTTCAATAAACGCCGAAAACATATCTGTTTTACTATTTGCATAAAATTTTTTAACATAACTAGCTAGTTTATTACTCATTCCTTTATTTCCCATATAAGGTGGATTAGTTACAACAACATCATATTGTTGTGATAAAAGTTTTGTGCAATCAATTAAAGGTATAATATCTTCTTTAATAACTGTATCAAACATAGCTAGTTCTTGATTTTGTAGTGCTAGTCTTAAGTTATCAAAATCTATAGGCTTTACTTCTAATAATGATCCATATTCTTTTGCATCATACATTTGATTTAATAGACTAGTAAAATCATCTTTTGCTTGTTGGTTAACGGAAGTTCCTGTTAATAAGTCTCGATAGATATTATTGCTTTCTTTTATTTCAAATACATTTGGTTTAACTCGTTCTTCTTCATTACTTGGAGTTAAGATTCTTCTGTTATATTGTCTAGCTTTCATCATTAAGGCAAAGTATGAAAGTTGATATGCACGCTTATCAATATCTAATCCATATAAGTTATTTTGTAAGATTGAAATAGCTGCATCTCTTGGATTCCATCCTTCAGATTCATAGATTCCCATAAATACATCAAATGCATAGACAAGAATATGTCCTGATCCCATACATGGATCAATTAACTTAATATCTTCAAGTTTTAGATTACGATTTTTTCTTATTTCATCTAATTGCTTTTGAACATCTTCATCTTGTTTAGCCTCATCAAGGTAATACTTATATGTAGATTTTAATGATGGATCATCATGAGATTCTAACCATAATCTTCCAAGTGAGTTTTCCACCATATATTTACAAATCCAATCAGGTGTAAATATTTGTGTTGCTGCAGGCACATTATTTTTTGTGATTTTAATGTTTTTCTTTAAATCCGAAAACACCTTATCCTTTTTTTCAGAATTATAGTATTGATACATCCATCCAATAATCTCTACTTGTCCTTCTTGTTCCACATTAAAGTTTGATTCTGGTATTTCATTAACTAATTTATAGATAACATCATTTGGATCGTTGTATCTGATATCAAATAATAATTCTGTATAATCAATAGTCTTTTCAAATAAGTCAGGTAAGTTATTAGATAACTCATTACATGATTTAATAAATAATACTTTGAATAGTTCATCTATCTTGTTTTGATCTTTTAAAGAGATAATTAAATCTCTTTCTTTTTGAGTATATGAAAAGTCTACAGAAAATGGACTTTGCATTAAGTCTGATTCTTTTTGTCCTTCGTTTTCTGATGATAATACTCTTACTCGTGACGGTAAATAATTATTTACTTCCATGAATCGAATGGCAATGATTCGATTGAACCAAGTATATGCTACTTCTTCGATTGTTTCTTTATATCCATCATTATGGATTTTTTTAATAAGGTTTTCTCTTTGAGTTATTTCTTCTTTATTTAATGTTATATTCGCACCGATACTAGATGTATATACTTCAAAGTCCTGTCCTTTAGATGAAGGAACTACTATTTTATCTTCATAGATTCCTATAGTAGCTGCTTTATCTTCAGCACTTTGAATTAACTTATTTCTAGCATAGATGGCATAATTCTTTATTGCTGTTTTATCCATAATTATTCTCCCGTAATTATAGTGATAAAATCTCTATAACCAAATTCTTCTAATAAATTTAATACTGTGTAATCAATGTACGGTTTCTGTATCATTCCAGATTTAGCATTTTCAACTAATCCACATTCAATTAAAAATTTAATATAGGTTTGACCTAATTTATAAACACTAGCATCTGAAATTTTTGCAGCATCATCATAAGAATTCCGCTTTTCTTCTATATAGATGCGAACATCATTATTTACTAACATAGGATCGCCTAAAATCACCTTTTCTTTATACACTTCTATCATAAAGTCATTAAATAAATCATCCTTAAGCATGATAGAAAGTAATACAATAATCTTCGCACTGTCAAGATCACATATACTTAAATACTCAATAATTTTCCTTGGCAAAAGGCTAATACGATCATATGTTGTGTTAGCTATTTTTCTCTTTCGATCTTCTGATGGTGCTTGATATATATTTTCATTTCTAGAAAGAGCACACAATTCTTCTCTAGATAATCCTTCAACAATATAATTTGCAGTCTTTCTTGATTCTTGAACCCAGAAAAGACTAGAAGTTATCGATGCATTATACTTCTTCATTTATTCATCCCCCTCATTAGGTAGTATTTCAATAATATCGCTAAGTTGGCAGTCTAATCCTCTACAAATCTTGACTAGATTAGCCATAGAGATAAATTCATTCTTTGAAAGTTTTGCTAGAGTCGGTGGAGTAATACCGCATAATTTAGCAAATTCTGTCTTATTAATTCCCTTATCAATTAGCAGTTTGAATAGCTTTTTATAACAAACATCGTTCATATTTTATTAGCTCCTATTCTTTTATTACTTCTAGTTATAATTTTAACATATTCATAATATTTAACGAAGCAATAATATAAAGATATCTTAATTGTTCATTAAGATAAATTGAATAAATTTAATTATTTTTTTATACATAAAGTACACAACAACATAACACAATAATCTTGTATGATAATTAATTCACAAATAGTGGGTAAATCTATATATTTTGTAGTTTTACTCACTATTTTTTAAATATTTTAAAATTTTGTCCAAAAACAATCTCCTTCACCGGCTATATGGTGAGGAGGATATTTTTCAGCCTCCTTTATGTTATGGGATCCACTCTTTTCAATATACATATTGTTTTTTTCCGAAAAGAACGTTTTTTCCTTTAACAAATAGGAGGTTTTTTAAATTATTTTCACTTTTTTCTTAGAGTACTTGCCCATAAGGCACTCAAAAGACGGATAAGTGAAGAGATAAATACTCTTCGAATAATCAAATTTTCTATATAAAGAAGAAATTTAAAAAATTTCTTTCTTAAGTACCTGCTTAAGAGCCCTTCAAACATGGAATTTGTGAAGAAGATTCTAAATTCCCTCTAACAAGCTAATTTCCAGAAAACTGATGTTTATTAAAGTTTTTGCGAAATATATCTCGATAAAAGATTAACAGGAGGTAAATTACAATGGGTTATAATCACGGTTTAGCAGAGAAAATTGAAAAGAAAAGAAGAGAAAAGGAGGCAAAAATATTTAAAGAAAACAATACACCAGAATCAATTCAACAAGCTCTAAAAGATTATGATGATGAAGCATTTCTAAGTGATCGTCATTTTTGTGAACACGAAAATGTTACTGATAGTGTATTCTTTATTAACAAAGTTGCAGCACCAGTAAAAAAAGAATATACAATCGATAACTTCTATGATGATTTTGAAAATGAATCATTTGCTATTTTTATTAAAAATAGTCCGAAAGATTTAAAACGTGTATTTTTTCTATTACACCAACAGTACACTTATAATGAAATCGCCCTACTAATGGGCATTAAAACTGACACTCTATATAAAAGAGTAAACCGTTATGCGAAAAAAAATAAAAAGAATGTCCAATTTTAACTTCTTTCATCGGCTATATGGTGAAAGGGTAATAAATCCTTTTACTAGGTCTTTGAAAATTGCATAACAACTATTAGAACAAATCCCACTTAGCGAGCCCATTACTAATGCGCCAAGACTATCCTTATATATTACATATAGATACGAGCGAAAAACATTAGGTTAATAAAAGTATTTGGCAATTACTAGCGATGATGCTACTTGGGGATAATGATATGCTTGCATGTATTTGCAACTAGGTGGTGATCCCACGTAGAGGTGAAATTCCTGTAATGAACATTGTGCTAATGTTCGTCTGATAGTAATCCCCTCTTTCCGGGTAAACAGGGTTAAATAGGAAATACGATTATTAATGAAACCAAACCAGGATTTAATGTCCTGGTTTTACATATTGGAGGAATGTAAATGATTAAAAAGATAAAACGAGGAGACATCTTTCTTGCCGATATGAATCCAGCAATTGGATCAGAACAAGGAGGAGTTCGACCAGTATTGATTATTCAAAATAATATGGGTAATAAGCATAGTCCTACTACTATGGTTGCTTGTCTTACGACAAAACGCAATTCCAAAAAACACTTATCAACTCACTACTTATTACCATATATTAAAGGTTTAAAAGAACCATCTATGGTTTTATTTGAACAAATCTTTACGATCGACAAGTCGCGTTTAATAAAGAAAGTTGCTAGAGTGCCTTCGGCGTACATGAATACCATGACACGAAATATTAATTCGAGCCTATCTCTTAATCATAAGAAGAAGGTTAAAACCACAAATTTGCACAATGGCAACGATAAGAAAAAACAATTATATTATGAAAGGAGGCGATAATTATGGAACAAAAATTGTTTATTGAAACACCTAGTTTCACTGGTCGAAATGTACCGATTGATGAAATTTCTAAAGTTACTGGTAAATCACCAACATTTTTAAGAGAAATGTTGAAACGAGGCATTATGCATTTTGGATACGCTCTTAAAAACGAAGAAACATCATCATTTTCCTACTTCTGTCCTGATAAATTAGTTTGGGAAGAAACAGGATATTTTAATAGTAATCCTGGAGGTGGTAAATAGTGGCTATTACAAGATCACCTCGAGGTTTTGGGTCTATCATAAAAATGGGAGGAAATAGAAGAAACCCTTATATGGTAAGAATTCAAATTGGCAAAAAGATAAACGAAAAAAAAGGAACTGTATTACCTGAATATAAAATACTCGGTTATACAAAAACTCGAAAAGATGGAATCCTTATGCTTGAACAATATCATAATAATCCTTATGATTTTGCAAACAATGTCAAGTTCTATGAAATATACGAGAAAACATGTAATGAATTTCTTGTTGGTAAATCTAGATCAACTCATTTGGCATACGAAGCATCGTTTAAAGCCTGCGAAAAACTACACAACAAAGTGTTTAAGGACATTAAGGTAATTGATCTACAGCATGTAATCGATACATGTGGTAAGAACTATCCTACGCTTCGAAAAATTAAGGTAATGCTAAACATGATGTATAAGTACGCAATGAAATATGACTTATGTGGAAAAGATTATTCCGAATATATTGATATTTTAAAATATAAGGATAAAAACCCTGATAAAGTTGATAGATTACCATTTTCAAAAGAAGATATTGATATTCTATGGGACTTAAGTAATGACAGATGGTATCAAATTATTTTAATGCTCATCTATACAGGTACACGTATTTCAGAATTTTTAGAACTTAAAAAAGAAAACATCAACCTTGAAGAACAGTGGTTTGATGTTGTTAAAAGTAAAACAGAGAGTGGTATTCGAAGAGTACCAATAGCTGATTGTATTCTTCCCTTCTTTAAAGAATGGTATGAATATTCAACAATTGATTATCTGATATGCACACCTGAACAAAAGAAAATGTTATATAGAAACTACCGTGATGCATATTGGAGTGGCGTATTAAACGAAATAAATATGTCACAATATACTCCACACTGTACTAGACATACATGCATAAGTTTACTAGCTGAACAAAAAGTTGATCCAACAACTATTAAAAAAATTGTTGGTCATTCTGGTGCAATGTCACTAACAGAAAGAGTATATACCCATCTTGATGTTAGCATCTTAATTGAAGCAGTTAATAAAATGTATAAACCTAAAATGAAATAAAACATAAAGCAGCAAAGACCACATACCAGCACCACATGGTAGTGAGAATATTTGCTGCTTTATTGCTACTTTATTGCTACTTTACGCGTTAAATTCTACTAGATTTTACTTGATTCTACTTAACTAAAACATAAAAAAAGCCCCATAAAATGGGACTTTTCGAATCTCTGACGAAAATATGATTAACGTTTAGAGAATTGTGGAGCACGACGAGCTGCTTTGAGACCGTATTTTTTAC
>CAMESA010000056.1 GCA_945935945.1 uncultured Mollicutes bacterium
GTAATTAAATTTAAAAGTAATTTCTTCTTTTTCATCAATGATAGGCTCATCAGGTTTATCTACTGGAGTATTATTTTGTGAACAAGAAAAAAGTGTTAATAAAAAACAAGATGATAAGATTATCGAAATTGATTTTTTATTAGCTAATTTCATGCTGTTAAGACTCCATCACTACAAGTTACACTAGAAATCATACTTCCTGTGTTCCAAGATACTGTTTCTCCATCAATTGTTGCACTTGTTTCAATTGAAGCAAATTCTTCTGTTGTTCCTTCGTAAATTATTGAAACTCTATTTGCACCATAAAATGGATTAATCATTTTAGTAACTGATTTAGGAATAACAATTTCTTCAACGCTAAATAAAGCACTAGATTGAGCATAAGGATTGTTTGAAACATAATTAAAACATCTAAAACCTAAAGTTGTTGTACCGCTTGGTATTTCATAACGCTTAAAATTAGCTAAATTTGGATAATGAATTAAAGTTTTTCCATCTTTTGAATATAAAACTCCATCTTTTGATATATATGAAGTATTTGTTTCACTTACATTTATATTTTTTAAGGAAATACAAGCTGTGAAAGCACCTTCACCAATGCTTGTTAATGTAGAAGGAATGGAAAATTCTTCTAGTTTTTTACATAGATTGAAACATGTTTTTCCAATTGTTTCTAAACCTTCATTTGCTGTGACAGATGTTAAATATTCACAAGCACCAAAAGCATTATCGCCAATTGTTTTTAATGTTGATGGTAAAACTAGCGATTTGATTGGTGTATATTGGAAAGCTTTTTGTTCAATTGTCTTCAAACCTTCATTTAAAATAACTGTTTCAAGAGAATTACAGCTTGCAAAGGCAAATTCTTTTATATATTTTACACTTCCTGGAATTTCAATTGATTCAAGTTTTATACAAGAATTGAAAACTTGACGTTCAAGTGATTCAAGTTTTGATGAAAGAGTAATAGATTTTAACTTTGAACAATAAGCAAAAGCTTCAGATCCAATTGTTGTAATATTATTTGATAATGTGAAATTTTTAATGTTTGAACATCCATAGAAAGAACGGGATCCAATCATTAAAAGTTCATCATTAAATTTGATATCAGTTAAATTTAATACACGATAAAATGCATAATTTTCAATGCCTAAAGTGCCTTTTGGGATAATAAAAGTTCCTTCAAAGACCCTTGGAGCACTAATTAAAAGCATGTTGACTTTATCAAATAGACATTTTTCAATCGAACCATAAACTGGATTTGATTCATCAACTATAAATTCTTCAACGCTTTCTCCATATAAAAATACTTCTGAGCTAATACTTTTAATTGTTTTAGGAATATAAATTTGTGAAATTGCGCTAAAAGAATATTGTGATTCAACATTTCCTGTAATTAAATTGTAATCAAATGCAATTTCATTAACTTCTTTACCAAGATAAGTTGATGGAATTTCAAGGCGTGTTGGTACAAGACCACTAGGTGTATAACCAGTAATTTTATATGTTCCATCGCTTTTTTTAACAAAAGTAAAGTCTCTTAAATTAGTTGTTCCTTCTTGAACAAAAATAGATTTAACATATATTTTTATGACATTTGTGCCTTTAACAAGTAAAATTTTGTTTAAATCTTCAATTTTTTCATTGTTTAATGTTGCATAAACAAAAGCATAATTTAATGGATCTTTTACTTTAACTTCTAATTTGATTTCTTTTCCTGAATATATTTTTTCATCACTTTGAATGATGCTTACATCAACATATTCACTGTTGTAATCTAGTTCTAAAGTTGCATCTTCGATAATTTCATCAACTTTATCAATAATTGGTGATTCATTATTACATGATGTTAAACCAATAATTGATGAAAATGCTAAAGCGCCAATGATTAATAAACTGCGTCTTTTCATACTCTTATTCTCCTAATTTTGAACTTGCATCATATGGAAGAACTGTTTTCCCTTGATCGAAATAACGGAAAACAATTTGTCCAGTCTTTACAATGCTGCTTGAGAAGAAATCTGCATAACGATAATCAATTGTTACAGTTTTAATTTCATCAAAACTATTTAATTGAATTGCAACTTTTGTTGCATAACGTGCATTTGTTTGTTGAATTTCAATAGCACTTGATTGGAAATATGATTTAGACATTTCACTAACTGCACTATTTTCGCAAATAAATGTGTTTGTCGTTGCATCATAAGTAAATAAATCACTTGAAATGCCATCAAGATGTGGAATTAAATCATCGTATTTGTATTTATCTTGATTAACTTTTCCAAATTTAGTCTTATTTGATGGAATCCATTGTCCATCAACGTATTTTCTTGCTTCATAAAAATCAATATTTGGATTTTTTGTTAAGACATAATCATTCTCAGCATCTAGTTCAGTTTCAGAACCGTTTCTTGATGAATCAAAATATTTTATGTATGCATTAGTTCCATCTAAATAACTAACTCTAGTTTTTGTAGTTTTAATTTCTGAACTTGTATCAGTATCAGTTGCAACCATTGTAATATTATTTCCATCGAATTTTTTAAAAGCTTTAGATAAAACTTTGTTTGTTGAGCCCTTATCACTTTCTTTTTCAAGATGTGAAACTGAATCTTTTCCAGCATCTAAAATATAAAAATCGTAATTTTGTTCGATTGTATAATATGAATTAGAATCACTAGTTGCATCGTATTCAATAACATAACGTATTGCTGGAATGTATGTAATTCTTGTGATTTGATCTTCAGAATTTAATGTTACTGTACATTCTTTTGGTGAACTTGAGGCACCAGAAGCATAAAAAGCACATAATCTATTGAATATATAACTAGCTTTGTCTTTTTGAAGATAAGCTTTGCCATCCTTTAAAACAATATCTTTTTCATTTATGTAGTAAAAAGGATTATCAAAACCTAAACTTTCAAAAGTAACATAGTTTGCACCATTTTTTTGATATTTCTTTCCAACTTCGTTTTGAGCAGTTAAATATTCAGTATATACTCTTCCTTTATTATCAGAATGATATTCTTCTTCAAGATATGTAACATAGTCTTCAGCGATAGAATTGTATTCTTCAACTTTACGATAGTAAGCATTACTTGAAAATTTAAATGTTAAATTTGATTCTGATTTTAAATCTGATTCTTCGAATTTACTTGAATCAATTGGTTCTAAAAATGATGAATTTTTATAAAAAGTTCTTGTTCTTGTTAAAGTTCCTTCAAATACTAAACCATTTCTTAAATTAACAATGCCTTGTTGAATTTTTGAAATTTCATTACTTGGTGTTAAATCTATAGCGTTTTTAACTATATCTAAACCATTATTTTGTGCGCAACCGACTAAAAATAAAGAGGCGAACGCAAATAAAATCTTATTTTTCATTATTTAACCTCCTCTTCGATGTTGTATGGAAGATGTACCGAAGGACCATATTCATAAGTCAATTCATAATATGCGTGTGAAATTAGAAGGTCTAATTCATGATAATATTCACATCTTGCATATTCGATATCACCATTTTCATCGAGTTTAACTTCAACTTTTGATAAAAAATCAAAGTAACCTGGATCACTAACAGCCATTGTTGGTAAAAAACAACCATCAAGCAACCAATAGAGAGCCATTGGTTCATCTAAATAATAGATATCTCTATTTTTGTCATAATGGAAAATTTTATGCGAAACGTCACCAATTATTGGGAGATAATTTTCATAAGTAGTAATATCAAGTCTTCCCATTCCAGTTCTATTCCAAACGCCATTATAACTTCTAGCATAAGGGTATAAATTTCCATTTGGATCACCATCTGGATTCATTAATAAGAAGTCACTTTCTCTTGGAGCAGTAATTTCCTCATATTCATCTAAAGTATAAACTTGATAAAAAACTTTATGATCGGCGTAATAAAGATCGATGGTTTCATTAACATCAATTTCTTCATCATCGTTGTACCAAGAGTGGTCAACACGTCTAACTCTTAAATTTTGACCTTCCATTTTGTCAAAAATTGTTCTAAGTTTTGCGCATTCTTCCTCGCCTTCATAAATTTGAAGTTTGCTAGCAGAATCAGCAATGCCAATGTCTTTAAAATTAAAATTTATGGAATATACTGTGCCAGTGTAATCGATTCCATAATTAGAAGTTGAAATTTCTTTATAACTTTCATCAAGAGTACAAATTAAAGTTTTAATGTCACCATTTTCATCAATTTCTAAAATATTGCGAGAAATTGCTCCAGAAAATGCAGTTACATCAATTGAAGAAAACATTCCAGCAACCATTTGACTTAATTTTTTGTTTGAAAGTGTGAATGTATTATCACTTAAATGAGAAAAATCCTCATTTTCCATAAATAAAAATGGATTTATCAAGTCGTTTGCGCCATATGATAGAGCATTTCCAGTCGAATCATAAACGTAATCTTCAAACATTTCATTTTCATAACCAATGTATCTGATTCTAACTTTTCCATCTTTATTGTATAAATTTTCGTCAAGAATCATATGAGGTTGATTATGATTATCGTAAGAATATAAATTTCTATGTAAACCTACAAAGTCTTTTTTATCAGTGTATGTGAAATCAAAAGTATAATTTCTTTTTTCAACTTCACGACTATCATCAATAAATTCATAGCTATCGTCACTATAATATCTTTTTGTAGCAACAATTTGTCCAGTTACTTCAAAACCTTTTTGTAAATTAGCTAATCCTGTAAACTTTACAGGTTCTTCTTCTTTAATTTCATCTTCAACTGGAGCATTTTGAGCACAAGCTGATAATGCAAAAAGACTCAAAATTAATAAAATTGAATTATTTTTCTTCATGAATTACTCCTTAAATTCCTTCACCAGTTCCGCCTTCAACTTCAGAGTCTGGATCTCTTGTATCTTCACCTTCGCTTCCTTCATCTGTTCCATCTAAAAATCCTTTAATTGATGGTATATCAGCTTTATCAGTAATCTTGATTCTAAATTCTGAAGGCCATAAAACATCACTAGATGTTGTATTAACAAAAACAGAAAGTTCATCATTTGTGACAAATTCAGCAGTAATACTTAAATTTGAATAAATTGTTCCTAAAGCAAAGTCAGAAAGTGGAAAATTAGAATAATTTGATGATAATCTTAAAAACTGAGAAACATATTTTGTATAGTAATTAACTAACTCGTCACTTCCGTCCCAAGCAGGATCATAAGTGGCTTTAGATTCTGGCTTGATTGTATATCTGTGTGTATCTTTTTTAGGTTTTAAATTCTTAAATTTCTTCAAATTATATGAATTTATTGATTTTGCATGATAAAAAGATTGATATGGATAAGGATCTTGAAGTGTTTCATACAATTTATCATCATAAATTGAACTAAATCTATTCCCTAATTCGTAATGTAAAATATAACTTGATGAATTCTCAGGATCTTCTGAAAATAATATTGTTTTCTTGTCGGAATCTCTAAAGGCATAGCCATAAGATGAAGCAATGCTACCTCCATTTTTTAAAACATCCCAATAAATTGCATTACTTAAGAAAGTTCCTTTTGCATATGGAGTAATAATTTCATACGCTTCCCCTGCATTAAGCCTTGACATAAAATCAAAAAGTGTCGTTGTTATTTCAACAGGTACTTTTTCTTCTTCTAGAACGGTAAGTTCAAATGTTGTTGAACGTACATTTTCTTCATTTGCAATCAAAATAACTTCAAAGACATTTGTCATTGAAGTGATATCTTTTTCTTGAAACACATATCCTTCTTCAACAGAAGGTGTGAAGTTTGTATAAATTACTCCTTCATCTTCAACATCATCAGTTGTTGTAAATAGTTTAACTTCTAAACCTTCAAAAGATAGAGATTCATTAACTCTATACTCTACTTTTGTTGGCATGTTTGTAATCTTAAGTGCCTTTGAAATAACTGGATCAGGTTTTGGATCAGGAATGTCTTCTCCACCTTGATTATCTCCATTGTTGTTATCGCCATCTGGGTTATTGTTATCACCTTCTTGGTCTTCATTATCACCACCTGTATTGTCATTATTATTGTTATTATCAGGATTTTCATTATCAGTATTGTCGCCTTGGTTGTTGTCAATAGAAGGCCTACCACAACTAGCTATAAAAGTTGTTCCTAAAATAACTGAAACAGCCAACATTCGTAATATCTTTTTCATAGTCTCTCCTTTCAAAACTTGTTTATTATTACATAATAAACATTTTTAAATAAATAATTTGCTCATTTATTAATATTTTATTAATCTCTAGAAATATTTTAG